>NZ_JBHTZA010000014.1:0-149530 GCF_042790555.1 Arthrobacter sp. NPDC056727
ACTCCGACGACATCCGCGACGCCCCCGCCCTCGACGTCGCCCGCATGCTCCACCAAGCCGGAGCAACCGTCACCGTCTACGACCCCAAAGCCATGAACAACGCCCGCCGCACCTACCCCGACCTCAGCTACGCCGCGTCCTTGGAAGCCGCAGTCACCGGAGCCGAAATCGTCGCCCTCCTCACCGAATGGGACGAATTCCGCCACGCCAACCCCACCACCCTCGGCAACCTCGTCCAGCTCCGCAACATCGTCGACGGCCGCCACGCCCTCGACGCCGACGCCTACCGCGCCGCCGGCTGGGACTACCGCGCCCTCGGCGCCCCCAGCAAACTGCCGGCGCCGGTCCCTGCGCCTGCCCAGGCACCGCTTATGACGCACTGACCCGCGGTTCGGAGTTTTTGTACAGATATTGGCCGCTGGAGGCCTCGGAAGTCCGATTATCTGGACAAAAACTCCAATGAGATGGTCAGGTCCGTCTGCGCCGCCGAGTGGTCCCGGTTCCTGGCCACCATCACCACCGTGTACGGCCCCTTACTCAGCTGGCCGCTCCCGGTCTTGCTGAAGCCGTTCGACTCATAGAACACTTCGGCCGCCGCGAGCACCTCGTCCGCTCCGCCCGGCACCGTGAGCAGCACCGTCCGCGCCCCGGCGGTGCCGCCCGAACCCTGAAGCTGCCCGGGCGGAACGGGAACATCGGCCGGCCAGTCCGCAGGCAGGGCGCGGACCGTGCGGGCACCCTCTCCCCCTTCGCCGTCACCGTCTGAACCACGACGCCGGCCGCCGTCCTGGGCGGGCGGCGCGCCCGCCGTCGTACTTTCCTTAACAACGGGCGGCGCCGGGCTGCAGCCGGCGAGCACGGCCGTGGCGAGGACCGCCGAAGCGAGTCCCCGCCACAGAGCCAATGGATGTCTCATCTGAGCTGGAATGTCACCACGGCGACGGCACCAGTGCCGCCGTGTTGCCCGTGCCCTCACCGTTCACCAGGAAGGGCAGGTGCCAGAGGTCGTTGGGCACAATCGGATCGCCCGGCATCACGTTCTCCGGGAAGATGTACTCGAACACCGGCGCGATGTACTGCCCCGGCTGGAGCCCGTTGGCCCGGGTCGGGGCGTTCTTGAAGCAGTTGTCCAGGGCGGCCTGGTTGATCGTGGTGGTGCTCACGTTCACCGGCGTCGGCAGGCACAGGCTGCGCACACCCACCCGGACCGTCCGGTCGGGCTGGCTGAGCAGGCCGTTGGGCGCCTTGGTGGCACGCAGGCGGGCCCGCTGCGGCTGCGCCCCGGTGTTCTGCGTGGTGATGCCGCCGGTAGGGCCGCTGATGGGAACGCCGTTCTCGCCTGTCATCTCAAACGGCGTGATCCAGCGGTTGCGGACGGTGCCGTCGGGGTTGTGGTCCTCGTAGTAGATGTCGACGGCGGTCTTGACGTCGGTGGTCTCCGCTTCAAGGAAGATGCGGTCCTGGGTTTCCTGGGCGGCGCCGTTGGCCGCCGTGGCCAGCGGGTCCGCGGTGCCGACGCCGAACTCGCCAATGGCCAGGTAGCTGGGCTGGCTGCCGGGCTGGGTGTAGATGCCGAGGTTGGCCTCCACGGTGTGGGCCGAGATGTAGTCCTCGGTGCCGTGGATGAGCGTGCCCGAGTAGTCCACGTAGTCGCCGATCTCAAACGGTGCCTGCTGTGACGCGTCCGGGCCCGTCGTCGGGAGGCCGGTGAACGCCGGCATCACATACTGCGAGCAGTACTTCTGTCCGGGTGCCGGGGCGGGAAGTTCGCCGCTGGCAGGCAGGGCAACGCCGGCGATGCTGAAGTTGCGGCAGCCCGGGGCGAGCGGCCTGTTCTTCTGCGGGCAGAGGGGATCGTCCTTCACGCCGGGGTCCGTGCGCGGGACGCACATGGGGTAGCCGGTGGCGGCGTGCACGGTGGGGTTGTCCTGGTCCACGCTGAAGCGGTTGTCCGGTGACTGGCCGTTGCTGAACCGGCCGGTGTCCGCTCCCGCGCTGTCTTTGAGTCCGGCGATCTTGGGGTCGTTCAGCTGCACGGTCACGGTGCCGCCGGCCGCGTTGGCGACCTTCAGGGCGCCGTTGGCGTAGTCGATGCCCGTGATTTCGCCGCGGCCGGTGTTCGCCGACTGCTGCGAGACGAAGGCCAGGCCGGCGACGTGCTTCGTTCCCACCATGTTGCCCACGGCCCGCAACTCCAGGCCATCCGTTGCCAGCGGCGCGCTGCCGCCGGTGCCGTGGACGAAATCCGCCCAGGTCAGGGTGTTGGCGGGCATCTGGACGATGAGGTTGCAGGGAATGGTGACGACGACGCCGTTGATGGTGACGGAACCGCCGAAGTCGGCCGGGTCCGCGGCGGGGCAGGCCCCGCCGTCGACGGTGGCGTTACGGGCCAGGCCGGTGTCGTCGAAGCCGTGCAGCTGGGCGGCTGCCACGGAGAAGGCGGGCGTGGGAAGCGTGGGCACCACCCACGGGGAGACGATCCCCTTGGGCGGCTTGGCCGTACCGCCGCCACCGCCTTTGGCCAGGGCGGTTCCCACGCCGCCGGTGGCGATCAGGCCGGCGGCGGCGCAGAGAATGGTGAGCTTCCTGAGTGTTTTGGGCCGAACGTTGGTCCTCATGGCTGGTCCTTTCGGAGGTGCCGTTGTTCCTGGGCGAGACGTGCAGGACCGGGGTCCTGCGCTCATGAGGGTGCGTGAAAATGCGGTGGTGACAGGCTCGGTGCGTGGCCCGCGCGTGGTGCGGGCCGACGTCGGACGTTCTTTTTGCCGGGGCAGCAAAGGCAACATTTGGTTGCCGGGACCAACCATCTCCCTGGCCGGTTGGGAAAACCCTGCGGCATTCTTGCTTCTCCGGCAGCCGGGTGGTGGTCCACCCACCAGCCTGGGGCCCCCAAGAAATTCCCAAGCGGGTGCCCATAGCTTCCTGTGCATCAAGCCAGCCGTTGCGGCAGGCAACCAATTCAGGGGGAGGAACACCATGGAGAACAATGGACTGGTCAGGGTGCGGCTACGGTCTCAAACCGCCCGGCCGGCGTGGGTGATCGGCACCATTCTGCTGGGGATTCTGGCCGCGCTTGCACCGATGTTTTTTGCATCCGGTGCCACCGCCAGGGTCAGCACCGCTGTCACCTACGTGCCGCAGACCCGCACCTACTACATCGCCGCGGATGAGGCGGAGTGGAACTACGCGCCCACGGGCAAGAACCAGATAACCGGCGAACCGTTCGACGAGGAAGCCTCGGTGTTCACCAAGCAGGGGCCGAACCGGATCGGCAGCACCTACATCAAGTCCCTCTACCGGGCCTACACCGACGCCAGCTTCAAGACCCTCAAGCAGCGCACACCGGCAGAAGAGCACCTGGGGTTCCAGGGCCCGGTGATCCGCGGCGTCGTCGGGGACACGATCAAGGTGGTCTTCAAGAACAACCTCGACCGGCCGGCGTCGATCCACGTCCACGGCGTGTTCTACGACAAGGGCAGCGAGGGCGCCCCGTACGCGGACGGCACGTCCGGAGCGGCGAAGAACGACGACGGCGTGGCCCCCGGTGCCACCTATACCTACACCTACGAGGTGCCCGAGCGGGCCGGCCCCGGCCCCATGGACGGCAGCTCCGTGATGTGGATGTACCACTCCCACACGGACGAGGTGGCGGACGACTACTCCGGACTGGTCGGACCCATGGTGATCACCAGGGCCAGCAACGCCCGCCCGGACGGTACCCCGAACGACGTCGACCGCGAGTTCTTCCTGCAGTTCAAGGTCAGCAATGAAAACAACAGCCCCTATCTGCAGAAGAACATCGACAGATTCACGGGCAAGCCTTCCACCGTGAAGACGGACGACGAGGGCTTCCAGGAGAGCAACATGATGCACGGCATCAACGGCTATGTCTTCGGCAACCAGCCGATTGAAACCATGACCATGAAGAAGGGCGAGCACGTGCGGTGGTACCTGATGGGCATGGGCACCGAGGTGGACCTGCACACCCCGCACTGGCATGGGAACACGGTGACGGCGCTCGGCATGCGGACCGACGTCGTGAACCTGCTGCCGGCCAGCATGGTGGTGGCGGACATGATCCCGGATGACGTGGGCACTTGGCTGTTCCACTGCCACGTCAATGACCACATCAGCGCCGGGATGATCACCCGATACCGCGTCCTCAACGCCGACGGCACCGAGGGCACTGTGACGGAGGCTGCCCCGGTCCACACCGCGGGCCACTAGGTACTTCTGGCCCGACTGACTCGCAGAAGACGTCGTTCTGAGTGCTGAAACGACAACAACTGTGAGTCAGTTGGGCCTCCGCCTGTGGAACAATCGAATAGCCCTTTGAAAGGAGCCATTCACCCATGCGGCAGCCGGACCAGGGACAGCAGTCACTCTCCGGCAACCGGAAGCCCGCGGGATGGGGCCGGGTACTTCGCGGCTCCCCCGCCACCCTCATTTTCGTTGTTCTCTTCTGGACCGCCGGCTTGGTGTCAGGCAGCGTCCGGACCGGGCCGCCTCCGTTCTTGCTGCCCCACGTTGCGGCGACCTCGCACTCCATGCCGGATCACTGGTGGGCCCTGCTGCTCTCCGCGTTCTGGGAGCGGGACCTGGCCGGATACTTGGTGGGCACGCTGGCGGTCATGCTCGCCGGGCTCCCTTTGGAGAGACGGCTGGGATCGCTGCGTTTCACTGTTGCCGGACTCTTCGGCCAGTTGCTGGGAATCCTGGCCACGCTCGGGTTCCTTGCCGCGGCCCGCGGCCTGATGGGCAGCTGGATCCGTGACCTGAGCGGGCATTTCTTTCTGGGGCCGAGTGCCCTGGCCTGCGCGGCTGCAATGGCTGCGACGGCGGCTCTTTCCACCCTGTGGCGGCGCCGTATCCGCGTTGTTCTCCTCGCGGTGCTCCTGCTGTTTGCGATGTACGCGGGAGGCTTCGAGGACCTCGTCCGGCTCGGCGCCGCAGCGGCCGGAGGGCTGCTGGGTCCCGTGCTGCAGGGCCGCCGGCCGCGCTTTGGGCGGCCCGCCGTCTCCCGGCACGAGGCCCGGATCCTGGTGGCGCTGCTCCTGACGGTCGCGGCGGTCGGGCCGGTGGTTGCGGGACTTGCGCCGCACGCCGTCGGACCCCTCTCCGTTCTCAAGTACCTGTTCACCAACATCCAGCCCGTGGACCCCGCGGCCCTGCAGGCGTCCTGCTCGCGCCCGGCCGACCTCAGGGACTGCGCCGCCGCCCAGCTGCAGCTGCGGGCCGGGGCGGGCGGAATCTTCATGGCCATCCTGCCGTCGTTCCTGCTGCTGCTGCTGGCGGACGGCCTGCGGCGCGGACGGCGGTTCGCGTGGGCCGGTGCGCTGCTGATCCAGGCCTCTTTGTCCCTGCTCGCCGCCGTGACTATTGCCGGCGTCCTGCTGCCGCCGCCCGGTACGGCGTCATCCGACCGCGAGGGTGTGGGCGGGATCGAGCTGTCCGGCTATTCACACCCGCTCAGCCTGGTGCTGCCGATGCTCCTGCCCGTCCTCCTGACGCTTCTCCTGCTGGCCGGCCGGAACCTGTTCCCGGTGCGGGCCCCGCGGGGAACGTACCTGCGGCTGGCGCGCCGGGTTGCGGTTGCCCTGGTTCTGCTGAGCCTCGTTTACGTGGGCCTGGGACTCCTTTTGGCCTCCGGTTTCACCCCGGCGCCGGGCCTGCTGCAGCTTCTGGCCGACGTCCCGGACAGGTTCCTTCCACTCGGCTTCCTGGTGGACCGCTCACCGGCGTTCTTCCCCGAAAGCACCGCCGCCGTCGTGCTTTACGAAAGCATCGGCGTCGTGTTCTGGGCGTGGACCGGAGCCCTGCTGCTGCGGACCTTCCTGCGTCCGGCGCACGGCCGGCACAGCGCGGACGAGGAGCGGGCCCGGCGCATCCTCAAGGCGCACGGCGGCGGCTCGCTCTCCTGGATGACCACGTGGAGCGGGAACAGCTACTGGTTCAGCGGCCCGAGCTTCATTGCGTACCGCGTGCTCAACGGGGTGGCCGTGGCCCTCGGCCCGCCCGTGGGTCCGGCCGCCGGCCGGGAGGCCGCGTTCACGGAGTTCGCCCGGCACTGCCGGCTCAGCGGGTGGACGCCGTGCTTCTACTTCGTGCCCGAATCGCTGCGCGCCCTGGGGACCTCGCTGGGCTGGGGCTCCGTGCAGGTGGCGCAGGAGACCGTGCTGCGGCTGGACGAGGTGTCCTTCCGCGGCAAGAAATTCCAGGACATCCGCACCGCGCTGAACCGGGCGGGCAAAGCAGGCGTCCGCGCCGAGTGGACCACGTTTGCCCAGGCGCCGATCGCCGTGCAGGCCCAGATCGAGGCGATTTCCGAGGAGTGGGTGGCGGACAAGAAGGTCCCGGAGATGGGCTTCACGCTGGGCAGCCTGGATGAGCTGGACGACCCCGAGGTCCGCTGCCTGCTGGCGATCGATGCCGACCACACCGTCCATGCCGTGGCGTCGTGGCTGCCGGTGTACCGGAACGGATACGTGGTGGGCTGGACGCTCGACTTCATGCGGCGGCGCGGCGACGGTTTCCGGGCGAGCATCGACTTCCTCATCGCGTCGGCCGCGCTGAGCCTGCAGGACGAGGGATGCGAGTTCATGAGCCTGTCCGGGGCGCCGCTGGCACGGGTGCCTTCGGTTTCCCCGCCGGCGGGCGGGGTTGCCGGTTCCTTCGGCGGTGAGGGCGGTGCGCCCGCCGGCGCGGGCGGCGCGCCCGCCGGCGCGCCCGGCGCTGCCGACGCGAGCGGCGCCCTGGACCGGATGCTCGACTGGCTCGGGGCCGCGCTCGAACCGGTGTACGGGTTCCGGTCCCTGCTGGCGTTCAAGGCGAAGTTCAAGCCCGACTACGTGCCCATGTACCTGCTCTATCCGGACGCGGCCGCCCTGCCCGCGATCGCCAACGCCATCACCCGGGCGTACCTGCCCTCGATCAACCTGGGCCAGGGCCTCACACTGGTGCGGGGCCTCCTCACCCGCCGCTGACCTCTCCCTCCCGGAAGACCGGCTTCGACGAGCGGGCGGGCGCTACCGCAGCGCGATGCCCGTGTGCCGCTCCAGCGCCTCGAGCAGTTCAGCCTGGAACCCCGGGTCCTTCACGGCCGGATGCGGCTCCCGGCGCTGCTGGTGGAACCAGTACCCTCCGGACTCGCGGTCCCCGCCGGAATGCGTGGCGAGCCACACCTGCGTGACGTGCCCCAGCTCCAGGTCATCGGGTGCGCCCCGTCCGCCCATCCGGGTGGGCACCCAGCCCGGGTCAACGGCGTTGCTTTCGACGTCCGGCCAGCGGCTGGCCACAGCGGCCGCGAGCGCCGTGACATAAAGCTTGCTGTCCGAGTAGGCCCCGGAGCGCCTCGCCGCGTCCGTCCAGTCGATTCCCTGAAGGTCGGGTGTGCCGGAGCGGTGCATGCCGCTGCTGAGGTACACGAGGCGGCGCGGCCGGGCCAACAGCGCGGTCAGGACGTACGGCGCAACGGTGTTCACCGCCAAGACCTCGCTGCCGCTGTACACCCCGGCGTTATGGATGACGGCGTCGAACGGGCCGTACCGGCCCGCCTGTTCCGCCACCCGCACCGTCTCGTCGAAGTCGGCAAGATTCCCGACGACGGCCCCCGCGGCCCGCTCCCGCAACAAGCCCGCATCCGCGAGGCGGAACGAATTCCTGGCGTGCAGCACCACATCATGGCCCTGCTGCATCAGCGCCCTGGCGGCATTCAGCCCGAGCCCGCCGGCAGAACCGGTGATGAAAATCCTCGCCAACCTGTGTGCTCCGTTCCGCGCTTTCCGCCTATCCGGCCGCCTGATCAACACTAAAGGCGGCACCCGTCGGCTGGGAGGTACTGGCAGGAACTCCCACGCTGTCAGCACAGGACCGTACGGTGGATATGTGAACGGGTCCCCTTCCGTACGCCGGCCGGAAATTGCCGCGGACGGGAGGGAAGAGATTTGGGCGTCCCGCCGTTACCCCTTACGGCAGGGCCCGCCTCACGCCACCGCGATGAGGCCAGTAGATGATTTTCATCCGCGGCCCGTTCCACCGACACCGATACACAGGAGAACCATGCCTACCGTCAACGCTTACGCCGCGCCGTCCGCGTCCGAGGACCTCATCCCCACCACCATCGAACGCCGCGACGTCGGTCCGCGCGACGTCCTCATCGAAATCAAGTACGCCGGCATCTGCCACTCCGACATCCACACCGTCCGCGGCGACTGGGGACCGCAGCAGTATCCGCTCGCCCCCGGCCACGAGATCGCCGGCATCGTCACCGAGGTGGGATCCGAGGTGACCCGGCACAAGGTTGGCGACCGGGTGGGCGTCGGCTGCATGGTCAACTCCTGCAAGGAGTGCGCCAACTGCCTCGCCGGCGAGGAACAGTACTGCCTCAAGGGAATGGTCGGCACCTACGGCGCCGTCGACCGCGACGGCACCATCACCCAGGGCGGCTACTCCACCCACGTGGTGGTGGTCGAGGACTTCGTCGTCACCATCCCGGACGGCATCGAGCTCGACGTCGCAGCTCCCCTGCTGTGCGCCGGCATCACCACGTACTCCCCGCTGCGCCACTGGGGCGCCGGCCCCGGGAAGAAGGTCGCCGTCGTCGGCCTCGGCGGACTGGGCCACATGGCCGTCAAGCTCGCCCACGCCATGGGCGCCGAGGTCACCGTCCTTTCCCAGTCCCTCAAGAAGCAGGAAGACGGCCTCCGCCTGGGCGCCGACCACTACTTCGCCACGAGCGACGCCGGCACGTTCGAAGCCCTCGCCGGCAGCTTCGACCTGATCATCAACACGGTCAGCGCCTCGATCGACATCAGCTCCTACCTGCAGCTGCTGTCCCTGGACGGCACCCTGGTCAACGTCGGCGCCCCGGCCGAGCCGCTCCCGGTCAACGCGTTCGCGCTCATCGGCGGACGCCGGGCCTTCGCCGGTTCCATGATCGGCGGCATCCGCGAAACCCAGGAGATGCTCGACTTCTGCGCCGAGCACGGCCTCGGCGCTGAGATCGAGGTCATCCCGGCCAGCAAGATCAACGAAGCCTACGAGCGCGTCCTCGCTTCGGACGTGCGCTACCGCTTCGTGATTGACACCGCCACGTTCTAAGGCGAAAAACGCACGACGGCGGGCCGTTCCCTTAAGGGGGCGGGCCGCCGTCGGCGTTCCGGCCCGGGCAGTCCGCGAACTCCTGCGGGAAACCTGCGGCTACCGTGCCTTCTTCTTGAGCCTGCTGCTGCACCATCCTTCAACAGGATCGGAGCGCGAACACCAGCACGAGGAGGTCCGATGGAGTTGGTGCAGCGATGGAGCGGCCCGGCGGAGACGGAAGCCGTGGGTGCCTTCTGGCGGTGGTGGTCGGTAGCGGGCGCCGGGCTGATCACGGCGGCTGTGGTGACCGGCGTGTACGGCGACCTCCCGGAAATGATCAGCGCCATGGTGATGGCGATCCACCCCGAGCTCAGATGGGAGACCGGCCCGGGCGCCCGTTCGCGGCACCGGCTCTGCGTCTCCGGCGGCGGAGATCCCCGGCTGCGGGTCCTGGCCGAGCGGTGGCGCAGGGCAGCTCCCCCGCCCACGGAAACGTGGGAATTCGCCGCGGCCAGGCAGCCGCAGCCGGACATGCCCGATGCGACCCTTGAGGGTCTGGAGCAACCGGTGGATCTGGGTCTGGCCCGGATCCAGGTGGACTGGGACGAACGCCGTGCCCTGGCGGAACTCACCGTTTTCCACCCGGCTTTCAAGAAGATGGGCACCAACGGCTGCCGTCAGACGGCCCGCCTCCTGGTGGACTGGCTCCTCGGGGAGGACGATGTCCAGCGTTGGGTTGGCGCCGTCAACGTGACCCGGACAGTTCCGCGCGACAGCCAGCCAGCCGCCGTCGTCACCGACTTCATCCGGGAAGTGGCAACCCGGAACCCGGAGCCCCGGTGGACGATGCGGGAGGCGACAACCTCCGCCGGGCACAGGGTGATTGTCTGCACCCTGCGGCCCTTGCGGTGGGTCGACCACCCGCTGCTGGACCTGCACACCGCCGTCCGGATCAGCTACCGGCGGACCGGCGGTGACGCACTGCCCGACGGGGAGGCACTGATCGGGCTTCTTCACCTCGAGCAGGACCTGGAATCCGTCCTCGGGACCCGCGGCATGCTGGTGTCCTCAGAAACGTCCAACGGGCTTCGCGCCCTGCACTACTACAGCGACTCTGAAGACCAGAACGGGCGGGACGCCTTCGACCGCTTTGCCCGCTCCCGGGCGTACGTCCAGGTGACCCACACCTATGATCCGGGCTGGGCCCGGGTACGGAAATTCATCTGACTCCTGCAAAGGCGGAACAGGTGCGGCAGCCGGATCCGGCGGATTTGGGGGGAATGCTGACGGGTCCGGCTACCCTGCCCCGGCGCCGGACAGGCGCGGCCCGCCGTCGGGAGCCTCTCGATTCTGGGCGTCCGGACTTGGAGAAAACCGGAGGCCGCCGCCAAGCCGTTGCCCCAAGCCACCAGTTTTGGGGGTATGCGAGCGCCCGCTCCCACTACTCTTTCGGCAAAGGCAGGACGATAATTAAACCGACCACCGGGGCTGGGCCGGCGGCGGTGTCGCCTGTCTGAGACCAGGGCGACCCCCCCCAGCCGCCGCCGTCCCTTTAAATCTCCCAAGTGAAACGGGAACTCAGGCGTGGGTGGGTTCCTCGACCAGGGCCGTGGCGATGCTGTCCGCATCCTCCAGCGCGGCGAGGTAGCGTTCCGCGTCGAGAGCCGCCGCGCACCCGGTGCCGGCGGCGGTGATGGCCTGGCGGTAGCGGTGGTCCACGGCGTCCCCGCAGGCGAACACGCCACTCAGGTTGGTGCACGTGGTGGGCGCATCCACCTTGATGTAGCCCTCGCCGTCGAGCTCCACCTGTCCGGACACCAGCTCGGTGCGCGGCACGTGCCCGATCGCCACGAACAGCCCCGTCGCGGGCTGCTGCCGGGTTTCGCCCGTGCGGGTGTCGGTGAGGGTGACGCCGCTGACCTTGCCGTTGCCGTGGATCGCCGTGACGGCCGAGTTCCACGCGAAGGTGATCTTCGGGTTGTCCTTGGCACGCTGCGCCATGATCCGGGAGGCGCGCAGCTCACCCTTGCGGACGACGACGGTCACGGACTTCCCGAAGCGGGTCAGGAAGGTGGCCTCCTCCATCGCGGAATCGCCGCCGCCGACCACGATGATGTCCTGGTCGCGGAAGAAAAACCCGTCACAGGTGGCGCACCACGAGACTCCGTGGCCGCTGTACGTCTTCTCCTCGGCCAGCCCGAGTTCCTTGTACGCCGAGCCGGTGGCCAGGATAACGGCGGGGGCCTCGTACGTCTCGCCGCCGCCGGTGACCACACGCTTAAGGTGGCCCCTCAGCTGAACGGAAGTGGCGTCGTCGAACACCACCTGAGCGCCAAATTTCTCCGCCTGCTGCTGCAGGCCGTCCATCAGCTCCGGCCCCTGGACACCCTCCGGGAAGCCCGGGAAGTTCTCCACCTCGGTGGTGTTCATCAAGGCTCCGCCGGCCGTGACCGAGCCAGCCAGGACCAGCGGCTTCAGACCTGCCCGGGCCGCATAAATCGCAGCCGTGTAGCCGGAGGGCCCGGAGCCGACGATGATCAGCTGTTCGGTGCTGGCCTTCCCGTTACCGGCGTCATCTGTGGCGGCATCCTCGGGCTTGGCGTTCTTGCTCACTGCTGGCTCCTTCTCTTCGGGCTCATTCAGGGAAACTGCTACTGGGCGTCGGCGTGCCGGGCGGGCAGCAGCTCGGTGACCAGCGCCTCGACGCGCGTCCGGATCTGATCGCGGATGGGGCGGATGGATTCAATCCCCTTGCCGGCGGGGTCGGCGAGCTCCCAGTCCTCGTAGCGCTTGCCGGGGAACACCGGGCACTCGTCGCCGCAGCCCATGGTGATCACGACGTCGGCCTCCTTCAGGGCCCCGGTGGTGAGGACCTTCGGCACCTCCGCGGATATATCAACGCCGACTTCGGCCATGGCATCGACGGCCGACGGGTTCACCTCGAACGCCGGCTCCGAGCCAGCGGAACGGACCTCGATCGCTCCGCGGGACAGGCTGGTGAGGAACCCCGCGGCCATCTGGGACCTGCCGGCATTGTGCACGCAGACGAAGAGGACGGAGGGCTTCCTGGCTGGATCGGCGGTCATGGCGGTCTCCTGAAGTTGGCGCGTACTCAAGTGCAACAAGAGCGGGCAGTTCAATCAAGAGCCCGGGCGTCCGAGGGGCCTGGAGTTTTTGTCCACTTGTCACGAGTTCGAGGGTGTTTAACTCGCGACAACTGGACAAAAACTCCACCAAGGCTCACCGCAGCGGGGCCGTGGAGTTGCGGACCACCAGCCGCGGCGTGAGGCACCTGTCCGCTAAGGGGGCGCCCGGATCATTGAGCCGTTCCAGCGCGACACCGCCGGCAATTTTCCCGAGCTCCACGGCATAAAGGTCCACGGAGGTCAGGTCGATGCCGTGCAGCCGGGCCGTCCGCGAATCGTCGTAGCCCACCAGCGACAGGTCCCCGGGAACCGTCAGGCCCAGCG
This sequence comes from Arthrobacter sp. NPDC056727, assembly GCF_042790555.1. Taxonomy (NCBI): domain Bacteria; kingdom Bacillati; phylum Actinomycetota; class Actinomycetes; order Micrococcales; family Micrococcaceae; genus Arthrobacter; species Arthrobacter sp. NPDC056727. The sequence continues at coordinate 12,552 of NZ_JBHTZA010000014.1, forward strand.
CGTACGCGGCTTCACGGACGCCGAGGGCGAACTGGTCGTTGTGCGCGAACACGGCCGTGGGGCGGTCCGGGCCGGCGAGGAGTTCCGCAGCAGCACGCTCCGCGGCCTCCTGCGTGAAGTCGGCGGCCGCCACGGTCTGCGGGGCCAGGCCGGCGGACCGCATGATCTGCCCATAGACCTCCTGCCGGACGGTATGGCCCTCAAAGGGCGGCCCGGCCAAGTGCGCAATCCGTGTATGCCCGAGGTCCAGGAGGTGCTCGACGGCGGCCCGCGCGCCGGCGTCGTCGTCCGGATACACGCTGTCCACGCCCTCCACCCGCCGCGTGACACTGACCACCGGCGTGGTCTGGGCCAGTTCCCGCACCCGCGCGTCGGGGTCCAGCAGCGCCGCGGCGATGATGATCCCCACCCGCGCCTCGACGAGCGAGTCCATCGCGCCCGGGTCCACGCCGCCAATCGACCGCGAGACGCTGAGGATGAGCCGGTTGCGGGCCTGCGGCAGTGCCAGCCGCACGCCGTTGAGGACGTCGGAGTAGACCTCGTTGCGGAGGTCCAGGAGGTAAAGCCCGACGGCGGTCCGGGACTTGCTTGCCAGCGCGGCGGCTGCTGCGTTGTGCCGGTACCCCAGACGCTTGGCGGCCTCGAAGATCGCCTGTTTGGTCTCGTCGCTGACGCCCGCCGCGCCCCGGAAGGCGAAGGAAACCAGCGTGCGGGAAACCCCGACTTCGCGCGCAACGTCAGCCTGGGTGGCCGGCCTGTGCTGCCGCTGCAGAGTCATGTCGCCATCCTCCCATGTCGGGTAGCGGCACAAAATTAAGAAATCATTTGTAAGTTTGACCTTACATTTAAGCCTTTCGCGCGTTAGTCTGGGGTGTGACGGCGGGCACACGACCCGCAAAACTGAGACAAGGAAGTCCTGATGTCTGCAACCCAAGCCCAGCGCGACGGCGCACATAGTCCCTCACTTCCCCCACTGACCAACGGGCCGCACCGCAAGCGCCTCGGCATGGTGGCCACGGTCGCAACGTTCGGCGGCCTGCTGTTCGGCTACGACACCGGCGTCATCAACGGTGCGCTCCGGCCAATGACGGCCGACCTCGGCCTCACCCCGATCACCGAAGGCATCGTGACCAGCTCCCTGCTGTTCGGCGCCGCGGCCGGTGCCGTGGCCGGCGGCCGGCTCTCCGACGCCTGGGGCCGGCGCAAGACCATCATCCTCCTGGCCATCCTGTTCCTCGTCGGCGCACTGTCCTGCGTGTTCGCGCCGAACTTCGAGGTGATGGTGCTGGGCCGTGTCATCCTCGGCCTCGCCGTCGGCGGCGCCTCCTCGGTGGTCCCGGTGTACCTCGCCGAACTGGCCCCCTATGAGATCCGCGGCTCGCTCGCCGGCCGCAATGAACTCATGATCGTCATCGGCCAGCTCGCGGCCTTCGTCGTCAACGCCGTCATCGGCAACCTGTGGGGCGAATTCGGCGGTGTCTGGCGCATCATGCTCGCGGTGGCCGCGGTACCGGCCGTTGCCCTGTTCCTCGGCATGCTCCGGATGCCGGAATCCCCGCGCTGGCTCATCTCCCGGGGCCGCAACCAGGACGCACTGGCCGTCCTGAAGACCATCCGCTCAGCCGACCGCGCCGAAGCGGAAATGGCCGACGTCAAGCACCTCGCCGACGAGGAAAAGGAAATGAACCTGTCCGGCTGGGGCGCACTGCGGAACAAGTGGATCCTGCGCATCCTGCTCGTCGGCATCGGCCTGGGCGTGGCACAGCAGCTGACCGGCATCAACTCGATCATGTACTACGGCCAGTCCGTGCTGGTTGAGGCCGGCTTCGACTCCGGCGCCGCCCTCATTGCCAACATCGCCCCCGGTGTCATCGCCGTCGTCGGCGGCGTCATCGCTCTCACCATGATGCAGCGGGTCAACCGCCGCACCACCCTGCTCCTCGGCTTCACACTGACCACCATCTGCCACTTCCTCATCGGCATCGCCTCCATCGCGCTGCCCGTCGGCAACCCGGCACGGCCCTTCGTGATCCTCTTCCTGGTGGTTGCCTTCGTCGGCTCCATGCAGACGTTCCTCAACATCGCCGTCTGGGTGATGCTCTCAGAGATCTTCCCGCTGCACATCCGCGGCTTTGCGATCGGCGTCTCCATCTTCTGCCTCTGGATCGCCAACGCCATCCTGGGCCTGTTCTTCCCGTCCCTGGTGGCATCAGTGGGCATCACCGGAACGTTCTTCATGTTCGGCGTGGTGGGCATCCTGGCCCTCATCTTCATCTACACCCAGGTCCCGGAAACCCGCGGCCGCACGCTCGAAGCACTGGAGGAGGACGTCACCACCGGCGCCATCTACCTGGTGCACAAGACCCCGGCGACCGCAGCGCACTGACCTCCCACCAACTCTGCAGCCCCGCCTGCCGGATCCACCCGAATCCGGCAGGCGGGGCTTGCCGCGTTTGCGGTGTTTACGTGCCGGCGGGCTGGAAGAGCTCGACGACGTTTCCGGCCGGATCCTCCAGCAGGATCTGCTGGCCGCCCGGGCCCTTAACGATGTCGTTCCGGAACGGAACGCCCGCGGCCCGCAGCCTGTCCACCTCGGCAGCGATGTCACTCACGACGAGATGGATACGGTTCCATCCGCCCGGTGCCGGGACCGCGCCGTCCGGCATTGGCCTGCCGGCCGAACTGGTGGGCCCGCTCAGCAGGAGCCGCAGCTGGCCGCGGGCGACGTCGGCAAACGCCGGTGCCGCGCTCATTCTTACGGTGAAGCCGAGGTGCTTCGTGTAGAAGCCGACGGCGGCATCGACGTCGTCCACCATGTACCGGACGCTGACCAGATCCGTGACGTTGGCCAGATCCTCGATGTTGCTGGACATTTCCATCTCTCCTTCTGGTTGGAAACCTTTCGAGAGCAAACAAGGATCAGACGTGCTGATCCACGATGACCGGGTTGCCGTCGGGGTCCACCAGGATGAAGCTTGCAGGCCCTGTGCCGTCGCCGGCTTCGGCAATGAAGGGAACTCCCTGTTCCTTCAGCTCGCGTTGGAGATCGCGGACATCGGTGAACGAGTCGAGCTGCTCTGCATCCTGGTTCCAGCCCGGATTAAACGTCAGGGAGTTCCTGTCAAACATGCCCTGGAAAAGTCCGATCACCGTCTGTCCGTTCCGCAGGATCAGCCAGTTCTGGGCGGCGTCACCCCCGGCCTTGGTGAATCCCAGCTTCCCGTAAAACGCGGCGGATGCCTCGATGTCCTTGACGGCCAAACTGAGTGAGAACGCGCCGAGTTGCATGTGCTGCTCCAGTCTCCGGAACCCTCCGGGCCATGATTCTTCGATGGTACTCGCGGCCGGTCAGAGCCGTCCCAGACAGCACTCTGCCAGAGCCCGCCGACAAAAACCCGGCCGCACGACAAATTCACGGGAACCCCGGACCGGCGTGATGCAGACGCCCCCGGCGCCCCGCGTTAGAACGCGTCCGTGTGGTCGAGCTCCGGCAGGACCATCAGGGGGTCTCCGGCAAAGTGCAGCCTGCGGGAAGACTGTCCGTCGGTCCATGCGAAGACCACCGAGCCATCAAGCGGCACGCCGCCGGCAATACCGGCCCGGGCTGAGCCGGCCGGCTTCCGGACCTCCGCCCCCGGGACCTGCCCTGGCCCCGGGGGCAGTGTTCCCCACACCGCCGGAAGGTCGGCGTCGTGATTGTTGCCAGCATTTGCGTCCATGCATCTATGGAACCAGTTAGGGGTGAACAGGCCGTGAACGTGGCCTGTAACACGCCCTGCGATTTCACGCGCGCGGATCATGGACGGTGTTGGGGAAATGGCTGGACCACCCTGGGGACGCCCACCGGCGGACCCCCCGTTTTCCCGTGACGGCCCAAGGAACTCCAAAGTTCTTCCAAGGACCGAGGCGCAGACTCTTGGCAGGGCCGGCGGCGGTGGCCCCTGGTCCACCTCCGGGACCTGGCTGCCTAACCCAGTCCGCCGCCGGCCCCACACCGCGTTGCCGGGTCCGGGGACAGCCCCGGCCTGCGGAGATCGCCGCTTGGTCCCGGGAGCCCCGGACGCTACTACGCGCCGTTGGCTCCCCTTACTTTCCCGGCCGCCGCCGTCGCCCTGGCAGCGATCGACCATGCGAGACGGCAGCAGCCGCCCTAAGCATGCCTTGAAGGCGGCCGCACTTGGCTCCCGGAGCCGGCGGACCGCACGCCCGGGTTCCGACGACTCCTATGTACAACCCTGCCTACTGCAGGGTAGGTTCGATACAGGAACCCTGTGATTCTGCGGGGACCCCTTCGGGCGTTGTGCACCGCCTCGAGGTAACGCCGCTGCAGCCTCCCGGCGGCCATTCTGCACCCAGAGGAAAGAGCCTGCCATGGCCACCTCGCATTTCCAGCAATTCCTTCACGACGCCACCTCCCCTGCTCCCGACACCGACAGTCCGCTGGGGCCGGACTGCCTTTACGGGCTGTACACGAGCTGGTGCCTGATCCAAGGACTGACACCCAAACCCGACTCGTCCTTCCGGGCCGGCATGCGCCGCTGCCGCGTCAACCTCCGCGGCACCAGGCGGCGGATGAAGGGACGCGCCGCAGCCGATTACATCCTCACCAGCTTCCCGTACGCGGGCTGACCGTGTCGCTCAGATCCCCCGGCTTCCGTTCCGACGGCGCCGGCGAAGCGCGTGTTCTGCCGGTGACGTGCCGCCGCTGCGGCAGCGACCGCCACCTCATCATCAGATCGGTGACGGATATCCCGGACTGCCCCACCGACGTCGTCATGGTTGCCTATACCTGCAGCCGGTGCCGGCTCTTCAGCGAACATCCCGCCCGGGTGGCTGACCTCTCGGCCGTCCTGGGCCGCCGGGAGCAAAAAGGGGACGTGCTGATCTTCGGCGGTCACTACATGCACTGCGGTCAACCGATGGCCAAGGCAGGATCGGAGGTGCGGAGACTGTCCGCGCCGCTGTCCACCGAAGGCGCAGCCGGCGACACCACCCTGGATGTCTATCTGTCCACCCGGGTCCTCAGATGTGTATGCGGATTCCAAATGGAATTGCCCGAATGAGGGGATCGTACAGTTGAAAGACAAAACTACGCACGGGTAACTTTGTGCGGGGCCCATCCTATTCCCCCATGCGGATGGTGTCCCCGGGAAGCCCCGCACCGCCTTCACGATGGTGCGGGGCTTTTTTGACGCCTCAGCCCCTCCCGTCTTGAGCTTTGCCCCTTACACTGTGCACACCTACTACAGGCCGGGGGGCACGTTGGGTTCACGGGGGCTTTGCCTGATAATCGAGGATGACCGGGATATTCGCGATCTGCTCAGTCTGATCCTGGCAAAGATCGGATTTGACGTGCACGCGGTGGGCAACGGCGCTGACGGGGTTGCCGCGGCGTGGGAACACCACCCCGCCCTGGTGACCGTGGACCTGAATCTGCCGGACATGGACGGCCTGGAGGTTGCGCAGCACATCCGCGCCCGCTCCGAGGCACCGATGCTGTTCATCACCGCCCGGGCAGAACTCGACGACGAAATAGCCGGCATGGCATCGGGAGCCGCCGCCTACCTGATCAAGCCCTTCCGCCCGCGGCAGCTCACGGAGACGGTCAACAGGCTTTGCCCCGTGGGTCCGCTGACGGCCCACCGCCTCGAGTCCCGCGCCTGACCGGGCAGCAGCCCGGCCGGCAACAGCGGCAGCCAGCCGTCCGGCGTCGTACTTTCCTGTCCGCGCACTGTAGGCGCAGGTGGCACTTCGGCTCCATAATGTCCCCATAAACTTCGGGGACCCTGTGCGCCGGTGAAGCCGGTGGAGCGGCGCAGAGTCCCAGGTGGCCGCCCCGGCTGTCGGCGAATACGGGCGGCCACGCGGCCCGGGCAAGGACATCAGTCCGTTCCCGGAGCCGATCCTGGGGGACCAGCGCCATCAACTCAACGAGGAGTGAACTGTCATGCTTGGTGACATAGAAGTCGCGGCTGTCCTTCCGGCGAAGGACGTGGGCAGGGCGAAGGATTTTTACCGGGACAAGCTGGGACTGGAACCCATTGAGCCCGCGGACGACAACGTCATGTACCGGTGCGGCAACGGCACCAGGTTCCTGCTGTACCAGACAGACAACGCGGGCACGGCCAAGAACACCCAGATGGGCTGGGTAACGGACGACGTCGAGCGCGACGTACAGGAATTACGGAGCCGCGGCGTTGTCTTCGAGGAGTACGACTTCCCCGGCGTGAAAACCGAGAACGGCATTGCCACCTCGGATGCGGGCAAGGCCGCCTGGTTCCTGGACAGCGAGGGCAATATTCTGAGCATCTTCGAAATGCCGTAGGCCGGGAACCCGGAGCTTAGCCGGGATGGCCCGATAACCGGAAAGGGGTCGGAACCACGCTGTTCCGGCCCCCATCCGTCTATTGCGCGGCCCCCCGGGCGGTGAAGCATCGACCTGCCCCGCGATGTTTGATCCCTCTGCCCCGCTGGAGCAGAGGGCCCCCAATGGAGAGGAATTGAAGAAACTATGAATTCATCAATTCCTCAATTACGAGTCTCGCCCAGCGGCGGCATGGCGTCAATAGCACTAACCCTTAGTGCGCAAACCGGGCGGCACACAAACTGAGGCCTCCCGGACGCGGAAGCCCCGGACCTGGCGCGAGTGTCACTGGGCGCCGCGCTCCCCAACTGCCTCGCTGGACACCTCGGCCACCGTAAGGCTGCGCTCCCGGGCCTGGGCCAGGAAACCAGCCAGGACCTGCTCCGCGCTGCGGCCGGTCCGGGCGCTCACGGTCCGGACGGCGTCGGTTACCAGGGCGCGCCTTCCCAAGGACTCCTCCAGCCGAGCCGCCGACTCGTCGGTCAGGATGCTCTCGTCGCCCAGGTCCAGGCCGGAGCCGGAGCCTGTGCGGGATGCGCCGATGCCCGCCAGACCGTCCGCGGCGGCCACAGCCCGGGCACGCAACACGGATTCGGCGGCAAAGAGCAGGTCTGCGATCTCGGGAACGGACAGCCAGTACTGCAGGCGCCCGCCGGTCCGGCGTCCGGTCACAAGGTGCTGGGCACGCAGCTGTGCGAGCTGGCCGGCCAGATGTGAAGGCTTCAATCCTGTGGCAGAGCACAGTTCCGCAACGCTGGCGGGGCCGGACGCGAGCACAGCCAGCACATGGACCCTGGCAGGGTGCGCCAGCGCCTTGAACAGTTCGGCTTCCCCAGCCGCGAACCGTTCCCTGAGTCCTGCACGTTCCGTCACAGCAGCCCCAATCTGACAGAAAGTCTTAACCGATTATCTCCCCACAAAACACTCATCGGCGCAATGGGATCCGCGTGGTCGACCGGATCTGATGTGTGAATTCGTTGTCATTCAAAGGCCCACCCCCCTCCCGGCAAACGTCCCGCACTGAAATAATTGTGTTAAATCATTTTCAACGCGGCAGTCTGCCACCGGGACGGCGCGGCAGGCTGCGGGCCCAGGAAAGGAACGAACACGCATGCCCGTCTTAGCAGCCACCCTTGCACGGCCCGGGATTCTCCCCCACGGCCAGCCAGGTTCCTGCGGGCCATCCCGCCATATTCCGGCGAGGCCCTGATGCAGGCCAACCTGCCCCTTGCGGACGAACTGGCGGCTCTCACCGCCCGGATCGCCGACCTTTTGCTGACCCACGAGACCGTCGACGAGGCCGTTTCGGCGCTCGCCCAGGCCCTGAAGGAAGCCATTCCCGGGACCCTGGGGGCCGGGGTCAGCTTGATGGACACGCGCGGGCGGCGCACCAGCACGGCCTCCACTGATCCCGACACCCTGCAGGCAGACCAGCTCCAGTACGATCTGGGGCAGGGGCCATGCCTGACTGCCTGGGCACAGCAGACAACCGTGACGGTCCAGGACACCCGCACCGACCACCGCTGGCCCGCCTGGAGCCGCGCCATCGCAGACCTGCCCGTCCGCGCGGTGATCAGCACGCCGCTATCAACCCCCGACGGCGCCATCGGGGCGCTGAAGGTCTACTCCCCCATTCCGAACGGATTCGATTCCAAGGCCATCCGCCTGCTCGAACTGCTTGCCCGGCCCGCCGCACTGATGCTTGCCAACACGCAGGCCCGCGACGCTGCACAACGCCTCAGCGACGGGCTCATCAGCGCACTCGGCGCCCGCGACGCGATCGGAACAGCCTCCGGAATCGTGATGGAACGGCTCCATGTCAGCCGCGATCAGGCACTCGCCACCCTCATCAGCGCGTCCCGGCGCCGGAACGAACCGCTGCACCAGCTCGCCCAGGACATCATCGGCGGCGGTGAGGTGTAACCGGCCGTCATAAAACTGCCTTCACACGGGCCCGATCGGCGTGCGCACGAGGAGGCTGCCGCCGTCGTCCACCACCTCACAGCGGGGGTTCCGGACGGTTAGACCGTGCCCGGCTACAGCATTTCTCAGCTCGGCGCAATTTTGGCGCGCGGCGCAGTTCCAAGGAAAATAGCCAGTCAGCACACAAATGCACGTCCCGCTTACTTCAGGAGACAGAGAACATGACTAACAACATTGCCCCGGGTGCCGGGTTGAACGCCGCCCCGAACGCAGCTGTGGCCGCTCTGGACGACCTGGACCTCACGCCGCAGGGCCTGGCCGACGCGCCGGCCAGCGAGCTGGAAGCGGACACCCTGGTACACCCCGGCGCCAGCTAAGCCGGCTGGCCCGGCGCCGGGCCAGGGAACTGCCGGCCACGGAACTCAGGTTCCGCAGAAGGTCCGGTAGGGACCAAAGCTTTCCGGCGCGGCCTCCTTATAGCGTTCGACGCCGGGACGCTCGTTATAGGGGTCTGTCACCGCTTCAAGCAATCGCCCGAGCGGCTCAAGGTCACCATTGGTCCCCGCGGCCAGTGCTTCCTCAACGAGGTGGTTGCGGGGCACATACGCGGGGTTGACCCGGTCCATTCGGTCCGCGTCCGGATTCAGGGTCCTCCACCGCTCGGTCCAGGCGCCGAACGCATCCGGCTCCGTGAACATGCTCCGCGCCGGCCCGCCATTGCCGCGGGCTGCGCTTCCAAGCCGGCGGAAGAACGACGTATAGTCGACCCGCCCCTCCTGCAGAAGCCCGAGCAGGTCGTCAATCAGGTGCGAAGCCACGTCATCGGCGACGCCGCCGTGCAGTCCGAGCTTCGCCTTCATGCCCGCCAGCCATGCGGAACTGTACTGCCGGCGGAATTCACCCAGCGACTCCTGGGCCCGCTCGACCGCCCGCTCCTCGTCGTCGTCGAACAGCGGAAGGAGCGCCTCTGCCAAACGGGTGAGGTTCCACTCTGCGATGAGGGGCTGGTTGGCGTAGGCGTAACGGCCGTTCTCGTCGATGGAGCTGTAGACGGTGGCGGGGTCGAATGCGTCCATGAAGGCGCACGGGCCGTAGTCGATAGTCTCGCCCGAGATCGCCATGTTGTCCGTGTTCATGACGCCATGGATGAAGCCCACCAGCATCCACCGGGCCAGCAGCGCGGCCTGGGCGCCTATCACCGCATCGAACAGGGCCAGATACGGATTGTCCGCCTCCGCCGCGTCCGGATAGTGGCGGGCGATCGCATGGTCGGCAAGGCGGCGCAGCAGTCCGTCGTCACCGGCCACCCGGGCGTACTGGAAACTTCCCACCCGCAGATGGCTGCCCGCGACGCGCGTGAGGACCGCTCCCGGCAGCACGGTCTCCCGCTGGACGGGACGATCCGTGGCGACGACGGCAAGAGACCGGGTGGTGGGAATGCCCAGCGCGTGCATCGCCTCGCTGACGATGTATTCGCGCAGCATGGGCCCCACGACGGCGAAACCGTCCCCTCCCCGGGCAAAGGGTGTCCGGCCGGAGCCTTTCAGGTGGATGTCGCGCAGGCGGCCGCCGGCGTCGGAAATCTCACCGAGCAGGAGCGCACGGCCGTCACCGAGCCGCGGCGAAAACCCGCCAAACTGGTGGCCTGAGTAGGCCTGCGCAACTGGTGCGGCGCCGGCGGGGACGTCATTTCCGATGAGCAGGCGAAGCCCCTCCGGACTCCTGAGGAAGCCGGGGTCAAAGCCCAGTTCGGCGGCCAGCGGCTCGTTCAGGACCAGCAGCCGCGGGTTCGGGACCTCCTCCGCCTTCCAGGGGATGCCCATCTCGGCAAGCTCCGTGGCGAAGCGGCTTTCAAAGGTGACGGTTGATGCGGCTGCAGCGCTCATCTTTCAAGCATACGTTCGCCCGCCTTCCCCCAACGCCTCCTCACCTTTCGCCGCCGCCCCACCGACGCTTCCTCACCTTCTCGCAGGAAAAGCGGCAACCCTCTCTCAGCTTTCGCAGCGAACCGACAAACGCCCCTTCACGCCGTGAAGGAGCGTTTGCTTTTGGCCGGCAGGATCTGAGACAGCGTCGGTGGCTTTAGTGCAGGACGTGAGGGCGAAATTCGGACCATGTAGGAAGTCTACTTACTATTCGATGGTAATCATGCTTACCATTGCTGGGTGCTGGTTCATCAGCAGCAGCTAACCCTCAAAGGAAAGAGAGCAATGATGACCGAGAACCCATTTGGCACCGGACCGGGCACAACGGGCTACCCGGACACCACCGGCTCGGAAGCAACCGGATTGGGCACTACCGGCTACGGCACCACCGGATACCAGGATGATGCCTCCAAGAAGGACGTGGCGAAGGACGAGGCCGCGAATGTGGCAGGACACGCGGCGGGGGCAGCCCAGAATGTGGCGGACACTGCCAAGTCCGAGGCGAAGAACGTCGCCTATGAAGCCAAGAACAGCGCCCGGGACCTGCTGCACCAGGCAAAGTCGGACCTGACCAGCCAGGCCGGCACCCAGCAGACCAAGGCCGCCGAAGGCATCCGCAACATCTCCTCGCAGCTGCGAACCATGGCCGACGCACCGGACCAGCAGGGCGTGGCCTCGGACCTGATCCGGCAGGCCGCCGACCGCTCCTCAGACGTCGCCTCCTGGCTCGACAACCGGGACCCCGGCTCACTGCTGGACGAGGTCAAGTCCTTCGCCCGCCAACGCCCCGGCACCTTCCTGCTCCTCGCCGCAGGCGCGGGCCTGCTGGCCGGACGCCTCGGCCGCAGCCTGCAGGCCGGCGCCCCGGAAGCCACAACCGCAAACGGCTACGGATCGGCAGCCGGAACCCTGCCCCAGTACCCGGTCCAGCCGCCGGTCACAGAAAGCAGCCTGACAGCGGCACCTGCCGCTCCCCTTTATGACGCGCCGCAGGCAACCCCGACGACCTATGCGGAGACCGTGTACGGCGAACCTGCCCGCCCCGGCTTTGACGCGCCTGGTTCAGCAGGCGTTCCGCTGCGGGATCCCGAGGACCCGTATGCCGAGGGTGGGGGGCGTCCCCTGTGAGCAGCCAGATACCCGACGCACAGCACGCGGCCGCGCACGCGAAGGCCGACACCACCTCCCTCGGTGACCTCCTCGGTGAGGTCACCCGGGACCTGTCCACCCTGATGCGGCAGGAAATCGAACTCGCCAAAGCCGAACTCAAACAATCCGGCACCCGCGCCGGCAAGGGCGGCGGCATGCTCGCCGGCGCCGGCATCGCCGGACACTTCGTGCTCCTGTTCCTCTCCGTCGCCCTCTGGTACGCCCTCGGCGAGCTCATGGACCTGGGCTGGTCCGCCGTCGTCGTCGCCATCATCTGGGGCATCATCGCCGCGATCCTCGCCACCACCGGACGCAAAGAACTCAAAAACATCAAGGGCCTGCCCCAAACCCTCGAAACGGCCAAGGAAATCCCGCCCACCCTCAAACCGAACGGAGACCACCGATGAGCGAGAACCCGGACGCCATCCGCGCCGACATCGAAGCCACCCGCGCCCGCCTCGGCACCAACGTGGACGCCGTCGCGGACAAAGTCACCCCCTCCAACATCGTCCACCGCCAAACCAACAAGGTCCGCGACGCCGTCTTCGGAGCAAAGGAGAAAGTCATGGGCTCCCCCGAACACACCCACTCCGCCACCGGCAGCCTCCACCACGCCGCACACGCCACCTCCGGCGGGGTCCACCAGGCCACCGACGCCGCCGGCAACGCCCTCCACGACGCCGGCGAAGCGATCGCCGGCGCACCCCGCCAGGTCGCCGCGAAAACCCAGGGCAACCCCCTGGCCGCCGGACTCATCGCCTTCGGCGCCGGACTGCTCGTCTCCTCCCTCATCCCGCCCAGCGAGAAGGAACGCGAAGCCGCCGACGCCCTCAAAACCGCAGCCGAACCGGTCACCACCCAACTGACCGAGGCCGCCAAAGACATGGCCCAAGGCTGGAAGGAACCCGCCCAGGAAGCCATGGAAAACGTCAAGGCCACCGCCACCGACGCCGCCCAACACGTCAAGGACGAAGGCCAAACCGCCGCCCAAGACGTCAAAGCAACCGCCACCGACGCCAAAGACCACGTCCAAAACACCTAGCCGGAAGTCGCGCCCATCAGCGGACATCTTGGAACGCTACATCCCGGTACACGGGGTGTAGCGTTCCTCGTCCGCCCCGCCCCATCGCTCGTATCCCGCGTGGCACAAAGGGAGTAGGCTCAAAATGAAGGCGAAGCGCCCATCAAGAGCGAGGATTCCTGCCGGGCAGGGCCTTGCGGGTGCGGTCGTCCTTTTCGTCGCCACAAGGCCGCGGACGGGAGCCCGCGGTCATCCCCGGACCGTACGTCCGGTTGCAAGTAGTGGATCGGAGCATCCGGCTTCCAGTAGATCGAGACATGCGATGGCCGCCGCCGAGTCCGGCCAGCCGCCGACGTTCGGGCAAATTCCCGCGCCGACGCTGGAGCAATTGCAGGACCTGTTGCTTGAAAGCCCGGGGTTTGATGACTTCCTCCTCGAGCTGGCAGTCTTCTCTGCATCACAACTCGCCGTGCCAGATCCGATGTTGTGTGCGATCTCCGTCGAGCGGGACGGACGACTCATCACCGTGGCCAGCAGCAGCGAAAGCGCCAGGCAGATGGATGAGAGGCAGTATTGGTTCGACGACGGCCCCTGCCTGACCGCATTGAGGGAGGACAGGATGGTGCTGGTCAAGGACCTCGAAACGTCCGAACGCTGGCACCAATACTGGCAGGCAGTCACAGCCGACGGCGTCGTATCGGTCCTTGCGGTGCCAATCGACGCCGGACCGCAGGCAGCAGCCGCCCTGAACTGCTATGCCAGGAGCACTTCCGCATTTGATGCGGTGACCATCGAGGCGGTGCAGTCGTACGCCGCGGCACTGTCCCGCGTGCTCCGGCTGGCGATTCGCGTCCACCGTCTGACCATCCTCCCTGAAGGCTTGCACGGCGCCCTGCAGTCCAGGGCGGTCATTGACGCAGCCCTCAGCCTGGTCATGGCCCAGACCCGCGGCAGCCGCGAGGAGGCGGCCGAGGTTCTCCACAGAATGGCGCAATCCAACAGACAACAGCTGAAGCAGATAGCAACGGACATCCTCAACGGTGCACAGCTTCCCAAGCAGGCATACCGTGACGACACGACGGCCGAGTGAGCGGGCCATTGGCCAGGAAGCCCGTGACTATGATGGAGAGCACCTGCCGGACGTACCGCCCAGAGGGATGTTCCTGACCCCGATGAGATGTGAGGCCACCCTGTGACGCGGAAGCACCCAAAGGCAGCGGAACTGCCTGAGATGTTCGCCTGGGTTTCGGGCCTGCTCCTCACGGAGCCAGTGGTTGACCGGGCCGTGGAAAGTCTGGCGCAGGTAGCGCACGAGAGCCTGGCCGGCAGCATGGGCGCCGGCGGCACGCTCATCGACGCCCAAGGCAGGCCAACCAGCACGGCATCGACGAACGCCTTGGTTAAAGAGGCTGACCGGCTGCAGTACGACCTCGGGCAGGGTCCCTGCCTGTCCGCCTGGGCCGGGGGCCGGATTGTCCGTGTGGACGATGTTCGCACGGACCGGCGCTGGCCGGAATGGAGCGCCGCCAGCGCTCCCCTCGGCCTGCTGTCGTGCATCAGCGTCCCACTGCTGGTGCCGGACATCTCCGGTTCCAGCGAGCCGGAGCCCATCGGAGCCTTGAAGGTCTACGCAGACCGCCCGCATGCCTTTGACGAGCACAGCGAGCAGATCCTCTCCCTCCTCGCCGGACCTGCAGCGCTCTTCCTGTCCAACCTGCAGGCGCGGGAACGCGCCGCCACCCTCAGCGAGGCCCTGAAGGACGCCCTGCACACCCGGAGTGTCATTGACATGGCAAAGGGCGTCCTCATGGAACGGCTTCAGGTCGGGGAGCGGGACGCCCTGCAGGTCATGATGGCGCGCTCCCGGGACGAGGATGCACGCCTGAGCACCGTGGCCCGTGGAATCCTCGAACCGAGGACGGACCTCGATCGGACGCCATGAGTGTTGAACCTGACGGAGAGGCCCAGCGGGAACGGACTGCCAAGGCATTCCGGCAGACGGACCTTGAGATCGACAAACTCTGGATGCACTACTTCAGCATCGGCGGCGACGCCGGAGCCCTGGAGATCGAGGCCTACCTGCACGGTTCTTACATGCTGCGCCCCATCCAGCGGGACCTCTTGGACCACGCCATCTACGAACTGGGAAACTCGTCAGCGGACTGATCCGGCACCCGGGTGAGTGCCGCCGTCGTCCGACAGCCCCTAAAGGTGACTTTCGACGTCGAACTTGACGGCGCTGCCGGCACGGACTAAACAATAAGTAGCCTTATTATTATTGCCGTTCCCTGTAGGAGGATCTCCCGTGAGCGAAGAACGTGAAGACGCGTAGGGCAGCCGGGGGCCTGCTGCCAGCACTGCTTGCAATGGTGGTGCTGTCCGGTTGCGCTCCAGAGGGAACAGCCTCCACCGGTGCGGCCGAGGCATTCCACCGCGCCGTGGCCGGCTCGGACATGACCGCGGCCTGTGCGCTGCTGCAGCCCCACACGCGGGAGGAGACAGCCCGCTCCAGCGACGACGGCAGCTGTGCGAGCCAGCTGAAGAAGGCGCAGTTCCCGGATCCCGGGAAACTGCTGCGCACCGAGCAGTACGGTCAGGACGCCTTCGTGCAATTCGAAAACGACGCCGTCTTCCTGGCCGTCTCCGGAGGGGGCTGGAAGGTCACGGCCGCCGGCTGCAAGCCCAACGGGGAAGACGCGCCCTATACCTGTGAAGTAGGAGGCAACTGACATGCGCTGGAGCTTCACCCTCTACTTGGTCCTGATCTTCGGTGGCCTGGCCTACATGGCCGCCATCGGCCTGATGCGCGGATAGGCGGACTGTGAAAAAAGCATTGAGAAACAACGGCCTCAGCCTGTTCTTCGGCCTGATATTCCTGCTGGCCCTGCTGGGCCAGGCCATCACCGGCCATGCCCTGTACAACCAGGAACAGCTCACCGCCGGGCTGGAGCAAATCAGCTTCGCGCAATACCTGGTTTCGTCGAACTTTGCCGTGGACGTCTCCGAAAACTGGCAGTCCGAGTACCTGCAGTTCCTGCTGTACATCTTCGCCACCATCTGGCTGGTCCAGAAGGGGTCCCCCGAGTCCAAGGAGCTGAACGAGCCCGGCCCCGAGTCGGACAAGGAACAGCTTGTGGGCGAGTTCAGCAACGCCAAATCGCCGAAGTGGGCCCGCGTCTCCGGCTGGCGGCGGACCGTCTACTCCAACTCGCTGGGGCTGACGATGGGGCTGATCTTCGTCCTGTCCTGGCTGGTCCAGTCGATTGCCGGGAACAGCAACTACAACCAGGAGCAGATCCAGAACTTCCAGCAGCCCGTCAGCTGGACGGAATACATCGTCTCGCCGGAGTTCTGGAACCGCACGCTGCAGAACTGGCAGTCCGAATTCCTCGCCGTCGGTTCCATGGTGGTGCTGTCGATCTACCTCCGCCAGCGCGGCTCACCCGAGTCCAAGCCCGTGGGCTCGGCGCACGACGATACGGGCACCACAGGCTAGAACCCGGCACTCCGGGCGGTGCCCGCCGTCGGCCTCTGGCTCACAGGCCGTCGACGGCCCAGCCTTCCTGGTAATCCGGATGGTCCTTGTACACAGCGGCGAGGGCCATCAGGACGTATTCACTGGTGCCGCCGATGGCGGTGGGAACATCGGTCACCAGCGGGACGTTGCCCAGGATCTTCCGTTTGGCCGCGCATTCTGAGAGCACCCGGCCGGGGTTGAACCAGCCGACGGCCGGTCCCGCCGCACCTTCCGCTTCCAGTCCCTTCCGGGCATCCGCCTCCTCCTCAGCGATCCGCGTCTCCAGAAAATCGATCAGGTCGGCCATATGAAGTCCCTCGCATTCATTGTGGGTGGAGAGTGTCCGTGGTCCGGACGGTCAATCGCGCCGGTGTGGCGTCAGGTTTCCTCCCTCGGGCGGTGCCGCTTCTCCGGGGCCAGCGGAACGACAACCACCGGACGGGTCTGCCGGTGCGTGAGGTGGACGGCCACGGAACCAAGCAGCAGCTGCTCCAGCCGGGCGCCCACCCTGCCTTCGCGTGTCCCCACCACGATGACCGAGGCGTCCGCCGACTCGGCCAGCCGGGCAAGGGCCCGCGCCGGTTCCCCGACAAGGGTCAGGAGCGACCACCGGATCCCGGCCCTGCCGAGGACAGCCTGCAGGTGCTCCCGGAGACGGGCGCTGGTTTGCTCGACGTCGTCAACGGTTCCGTCCTGCCCCGCCGACTGCAGGAGGTCCTGGTCGTCCCGCTCGTTGCTGAGGTAGGACGTGATGTCCACGTAGGCACAGATGAGCTTGACGTTCAGGGAGTAGGCCAGCCGCGCGGCACTTTGCACGACGGCGGGCGGTTGCCCGGGCACGACGCCCGCCACCACGGGGCCTGCTATGCGCTGGGGGACGAATCCGCCCTCCCCTGCGGGGAGCCCGGCCTTCTTCGCTGGCTCATTCATGAGTGCTGCCATTCCACGCTGTCCTCACGGCAGATCGGGGTGACTCTCATTGTCAGCCTACTAGGAGGCATTGGCACGGGCAGCCAACCTGGTGGAGGATGGGCGCATGGCGGGACGCGCAGGTCGCACGCAGTTTGCCGTTGCCGGCTGGCTCTTCGGGTCGGTCAGCGTTCTCCTTGCCCTGACCATCCACGCTATGACCGGGCATCCCGTGCCTGCGGCGCCGATCGTCGTCGCCACTGCTGCGCTGCTGAGTTTGGCGGGTACCGTCGTGGCCCGCATGGGTGTTCCGAACTGGGCCCTGCTGGTGCTGGCCGGGGCCGGACAGCAGTCCGTTCACTGGGCTTTCGCGTTCTTCTCCGATCCGCTGGCCACCACCCTGGGCGGCGGCCACGGCCATTCGTCCGCCGCGCAGTTCAGCGGGCCAGGCGTTCTGCTGGCCGGCGTGCCGAGCCAGCCGCTGGATGTGCTGCTGTACGCCCATGCCGCGGCTGCGCTCCTGGCGTTCCTGCTGGTTCAGCGGCTGAAAACATCGGACCCAAAGCGGTTCAGCCCGGGCGCGGCCGCGTACCCGAGGTAGGGCAGCCCGAAGGCATCCTCGATGCTGGCCAGCAGGCTGTAGTGGTTGTACAAACGGTCCGAGGTGGTGCCCGCCCTCGCCAGCGGCGAGAGCACCAACGTCCCGATCAGGCCGCCCGCCGCTCCCCCGGGCAGCTCAGCCTTGCCGCTTTCCTTGCCCTCGGCCTCGTCGAAGGTGATGACCAGCATCCCGTCCTGCTTGTATGCCGGCGATGACATAATCTCCGGAATATGCCGGCGGAGCCATACATCGGCCGAGACCAAGCCGCCTTCGCGCCCGTCAACGCACGGGCTGTCGTGCCCGTCATTGCACAGGTTGGGGCTGATGTAGGACAGGTTCGGTGTGGTTGCCACGCTTTTAAGGTCGCCCGCGAGGCGGGAGAAGTCGACGTCGTTGCGCTGGCACTCGGGCGAGGACGTGATGCCGGCGAAGTACACGAACGGGTTGTGCCGGGTGGCGTACTGGTCACCCTCCGCCGCCGCGTGGTCCGGATCCTCGGTGCCGGGGTCCGGATGGCGGCACGGATCGCCCATATCCTCCATGTACGCCTTCCAGGTTTTGCCGGCCGCGGTCAGCTGGCCGGCAACCGTGGGCACCGACTGGGGGTACACGCAGCCGCTGCCCTGCTCCTGGCCCAGCGATGATGTTCCGCTCGAGTCGAAAGCCTCATACACCGGGCAGTCCCCCTTGGTGGCGGAGTTGGGGCCCTGCCCCGAGATCTGGGCGATGTAGTTGGGAAGGCTGGCATGCCCGACGGCGTAGTACCGGCTGAGCAGCACGCCCTGCGGGCGCAGGGTCTGGGACAGGTACTCTGCGTCCGACTGGTCGTTCCAGACGTCCCGGAAGGACTTGTTTTCCAGGTTGATCACGAACACGTGCCCGGGCTTTGTTCCCGCCGTCGGCGAGGGCGACGGCGGCTGGCCCGTTCCGCAGGCGGCCAGCCCCGAGAGGGCGGCCACGGCCAGCAGGGCAGGCAGGAGGAGCGTTCGGCCGGCCGGCGGGCGCCGGTACCACCCGTGCCGGTGCCACCTGTGGATCAGAGCAGCTCTCATTGGATCCTGCCTTCTGCAGCGACGTCGTTTCGCGGTCCCGGCTCCATGCTGGCACCGCTATCCCGGCCGCGGCATGAAAGAAAGCTGGGAGTTGTTTGGGAGGGCGCACCATGCTCCTGCCGGAATGGGAGCGGGACCGCATGTTAAGTTGAATCGGTGGGACAGACCTGTCCTGCGCACCAGCCTGGGAGAGTCAATACGTGGAATCGCCTTCACCAGTCCGAATTCTGACCGTCTGCACGGGCAACATCTGCCGCTCCCCCGTGGCGGAACGCCTGCTCCAGGCGGGTCTGGACCAGGTCCTTCCCGGCGGCTTCGAGGTGCGCAGCGCCGGGACCCGGGCCCTGGTGGGCGAACCCGTCCAGCCGCTCTCCACGGACATCATCCACACCTTCGGCGGCACGGCGGAGGGCTTCGCGGCACGCCAGCTGTCGGGCAAGATCCTTCGGCACGTGGACCTGGTGCTCACCATGACCTCCGGCCACCGGGGCGAGGTGCTCCAGCTGGATGCCTCGCTGCTGAAGCGCACCTTCACCATCCGCGAGTTCGCCAGGATGCTCGATGTCCTCGAGGAGCGGGAGGGCCAGGCACCCCCGGCGGCGGGCCTCAACGGTGAGCGGCTCGCGGCCAACACCAGGCTCTGGCGCAAGCTTCCCGCCCGGGCGGCATCGGTCCGGCACCTCGCGCTGGCCCCCGACGCGGCGGACAACGACGTCGTTGACCCCTACCGCCGCAGTGCCGAGTACTACCGGCAGATGGAGGACGAACTGGCCCCGGCGATCATCTCGATCCTGCGTTTCGCCCGGCTGAACGTCCCCGCTTAAGCCAGCCGGCCGCCGTCGTTCTCACGGACGATTTTTGGTGATAGCGTCCGATCATGAATTCCCGGAACAGTCCGGGAGCAGGGGGCAACGGCGACCCCGCTCCGGGTGCCGATGGCGGCACCAAACCCAAGCGGACCGTACGCAACGCAGTACTGGCAGTGGTGCTCGGGGTTGCCCTGGTGGCGGGCGGCTTCCTCTTCAGCCTGGCCCAGATCTGGAACACCCAGACCGCCAAGACGGAGATCAGCGCGGCACCGGAAAGTCCCACGCAGACGCCCACCAAAAAGCCCTCACCCACCAAGAAGCCCGCGCCCAAACCGGTAAAACCGCCACCTCCGGCCGCGCTGCCCATGAACATCCTGCTGATCGGCAGCGACCACCGCAAGGGTGATGCGCCGGCACCCAACGGCCTGCCGAATCAGCGCGCGGACGTCCTCATGCTGGTGCATCTGGCCGCCGACGGGAAGCACGCCTACGGCATCTCGCTCATGCGCGACCTCTGGGTCCCGATCCCCGGGTACGGTGAAGCCAAGATCAACTCCTCGCTCGAACAGGGCGGAATGCCGCTGGCCGTGAGGACCGTGGAATCCCTGTTCGGGCAGAGGATCCAGCACGCCGTCATGATCGACTTCGAAGGCTTCAGGGGCATCACCGAGGCGCTCGGCGGCGTGGATGTGAACAATCCGGTGGAGTTCACCGCCAGTTTCGATACGCACCAACATTTCCCTGCCGGAGTGAACAAGCTGCAAGGCCAGCGCGCCCTCGAGTTCGTCCGCGAGCGCTACGCGTTTGCCGACGGCGACTTTCACCGGGTCTCGAACCAGCAGCTGTTCCTGCGCTCCACCCTGGCCAAGCTGCTGTCCGCCCGCACCTTGACCAACCCGGTGACCCTGTACAAGCTGGTCAACACGGCGTCGAAGTACATCACGGTGGACAAGGGGCTGGACGCGACCGGGCTGGCGAGCCTCGTCTACACCATGCGGAATGTCAGGATGCAGGACGCGGTGTTCTTCACGCTTCCGACGGCGGGATTCGGAACCAGCACCGATGGGCAGTCCATTATCCTGCCGGACTACGGCGCCGCCGCCGCTGTCGGCGCGGCCCTGGGGAACGACCGGCTGGGGCAGTACGCCGCGACGCTGGGGAAGTGATGTTGGCTTCGTTGACGACGACCGGGAGGGGCAGCCAGTGAAAAAGCTGATCTGGATCATCGCAGGTATTGCCGTGCTGTTTTTCATCGTGGGCGCGGCGGTGAAGGCGGTGGCTTTCCTGCTGTGGGTGGCGCCTTTCCTCCTGCTGGCGGCCCTGCTGGTGTTCTTCCTCAACCGCTCGGGCGGCAAACGCATCCCCTGAACGCTCCCTCGCGTGCGGACGCGTGCGGGGTTCCGGGGCGGGTGATTACACTGCCGACATTCCGGGTACGGCACTAGTAACGTGGAAAATTCGCAGGCCTAGGTCGAAACGGGAGTGCAATCGTGGGACAGAACGGAACCTCAGCTGACGGAACAAACAAGGATGCACCGGTGCCCGCTGCCTGGACCGCCGGCGCCGTGGAGCTCATCCTGATCCGGCACGGCGAGAGCCAGGGAAACGTGGCGGCCACCGACGCCACGGTTTCCGGCGCGGAGGTGATCGCCGTCCCGGCACGTGATGCCGACGTCGAGCTTTCCTCCACAGGGCGGGAGCAGGTGACGGCCCTGGGCCGCGCTCTGGCGGCGGTCCCCGAGGACCGGCGGCCCGACGTCGTCATCTCCTCCCCGTACATGCGCGCGTACCAGACTGCTGAGATCGCCGTGGAGACGGCAGGCTGGCCCGTCCCGGTCCGCTCGGACGAGCGCCTCCGCGACCGTGAGCTGGGCATCCTGGACATGCTCACGGCCTTTGGCGTGGAAACCCGGCTGCCCGAGGAGGCAGAACGACGGCGGTGGCTCGGCAAGTTCTACTACCGCCCGCCGGGCGGGGAATCCTGGGCGGACGTGGCGCTGCGGCTCCGTTCCGTCATCGGCGAACTGAACGCGCTGGGCAGCGGCCACCGGGTCATGCTGGTGTGCCATGACGCGGTCGTCATGCTGTTCCGCTACATCCTGGAAGGCATGTCCGAACGGGAGCTCCTGGACGTTGCCGTCAGAAACCCGGTCCTGAACGCTTCACTGACCCGCTACGTCCGGCCGGAGGGTGTTGGGCCGTGGACGCTGGAAAGCTTCAACGTGGCCGACCACCTCATGGCGGAGGGCGTCGAAGTGACCGAACACGCCGGGGACACCAATGTCCACCCGCGCTGAGCCCTCCGACACCGCAGCCAAAAACAATGCCGGCACCCTGATCACTCCCACGCTCCTGCGAAGCTGGCCGCTGCCCGCCGCGGGATCCAACAAGTACTCCCGCGGTGCGGTGTTGGTGGTGGGCGGAGGCCGACGCACCCCGGGCGCCGCGTTGCTCGCCGGCACGGCCGCCCTTCGCGCGGGGGCCGGGCGGGTGACGTTGGCGGTCGCCGAATCGGTAGCGGTTCAGCTGGCCGTGACGCTGCCCGAGGCAGGGGTGATCGGACTGCCGGAATCCCCCGGCGGGTCGGTGGGCGACGCCGGACTCCAGGACCTGCTCGAGGATTATGACTCTGCGGATGTGGTGCTGATTGGCCCGGGGCTGGATGACATCGGGCAGACCGAGGCGCTGCTGCGCGGGCTTCTCGAGCACGACGCCACCCGTAAGTCAGATGATGCTCCGACCCTGGTGCTCGATGCCTACGCCCTGGGCGCCCTCCCCCGGCTGGCCGAGGAACTCGGCCCCTGGGCCGGCCGGCTGATCCTCACGCCGAACACCACCGAGGCGGGAATCCTGCTGGGCCGTGGCGCAGAAGATTTGGCGGCGGACGTTGTCGAACTCGCCGGGGCGTACCGGGCGGTGGTGAGCTGCCAGGGCATGATTGCCGGGCCTCCCGGCGTCGGAAAGTCCGGCATCGGAAACCCCGACGGCGGCTCTCCTGACAGCGCTTCCCCCGCCACCGGGGACCACTGGGAAATCACCACCGGCTACGGCGGGCTGGGAACCTCAGGCAGCGGCGACATCCTGGCCGGCGCCATCGCCGGGCTCCGGGCCCGGGGAACCAGCGATGTGCAGGCTGCCTGCTGGGGCACGCACCTGCACGCAGCGGCAGGCGACAGACTGGCCAGCCGGGTGGGCAGCCTCGGCTATCTGGCCCGGGAACTCGCCGACGAACTGCCGCCGCTCATGATGGAACTCGCCACGTAAGGCGAACGCGCGCATTACTTCATCGACTTCAGGATGGACCGGAGCGACGCGGCGGCCTTGGTGGCTGCGGCCTGCGGCCCGGCGCGTCCTGCTGCGACGTCGCTGACAGCCTTGGCTATCGGCAGTTCGGCCATCGCGGCGCCGGCGAGGTCGCCGTGGCCCTGGACGATCCCCCAGTGCTCCAGGTCGTTGGACCCCTGCAGCAGCGCGGAGAGGACGTCCCTGGCATAGATGCCGCCGAGCCGTTCGGAATGGCCGGCCGTGATGGGGGTGGACATCCAGGCATCGGCGTACTCAGCGGGGTTCGCGGTGTTGCCCGAGCGCACCGGAACGCGCTCCTCCGGGGCAATGGCGAGCCAGTCGGCATAGCCGTCGGTCAGGAAGTACTCCACGAAGCGGCGGGCGGGTTCGGCGTCCGAATCAGCCGTCACGGTCCACGAGATCACTTCGCCGAAGTGCGCCGGCCGAGGCCCGTCCGGCCCTTGCAGGCCGGCCACCACTCCGGTGTTCCGCGCCAGGAACAGCGGGTCCTTGACGCATTCGGGGCAGCTGGGCCGCGCATCGGTCCGCGTGCCAGCGAGCTCATCCAGCATGTTCGTCGGCCAGATGGCCATGGCCGCCTTGCCGGCGAAGTAGGCGGACCGCACCGAATCAATGTCTTGTATGCCGGGTGCGGAATAGTTCCTGAGCAGGTCGCGGTAGAAGCCCAGCGCCGCGACGCACTGGGGGCTGTCGAACGTGATGCCTCCGCTGGCGCCCAGCATCTCGCAGCCGTTTCCGAGCGCAATGTGCTCAAACGACTGCTGCGTGAACGCCTGGCCGGTCTTGTTGGCTGCGACGATTCCCGCGAGCGCCGGGGAATCCAGCTTCCTGGCCGCGGCGACGATGTCCGCATACGTCCGGGGAGCCTTCAGCCCGGCTTTGGCGAAAAGGTCCTTGCGGTAATAGACCAGCTGGTGCCAGGCGGAGCCCGGAATGGCCAGCTGCTGGCCGTTGTCGCGTGTCAGTTCGAGCACCCGTGCGGCCCACGTCTGCTCCCCGAGGCTTTGCACTATGGCCGCGTTGGTCTTGTAGTCGGTGTGGCCGGAGGCCGCCATGGTTCGGACCTGCCCCAGCGACAGGGAAGCCATCACGTCGGGAAGGTCGCCGGAGGCGGCCGACGAGGTGAGCACCTGGGTGAAGCGGTGCGGCGGAACGCCCACGAGGTCGGCCTTCACGCCGGTGGCAGTGGTGAAGTCCTCGATGACCGCACGAAGCCTGGCCATGCGGTCCGGAAGCGTCTCGGTAGTCCAGACCGTGATGTTGTGGTGGTCGGTGTCCGGGGCGGGCACGGGCGGCTGGCCATTGCCGGGCGTGCAGGAGACCAGAAACGCTGCTGCCAGGGAGACCACCGCCAGAACGCCCGCCCTGGCCTGGCCTCTGGTCCTGTTCACTGGCGCTCCTGCCATACGCTTTCCGCAGTACGGACGCACGCGGGGCGTCATACCCCGCGTACAACTAGGAGACCTGTTTAACCAGCGTAACCAATCGGTGCCGGGCTGTCAGCAGGGCTTGGCTCCAGCACAGTCGGGGGCACACACGAAGGGACGGCCTCCGCCCGTTGAGCCGGAGACCGTCCGCGAGAGGATCCCGATGCTGCTGCCGTGCGCTGTCTGGCGCGGTGGCGTGCTCCCGGGCTAACCGCCCCTTCTGGCAGCCAAATTGAGCCCCGGGTCCTCCCGTTCACCGCCAGCCGCATCGGCTGGCTGTAGATGTTTTATAGCACCGGCACCACCCCGCCACAAGGGTTTCGCTGCTATTGCCCGGCCCGGCGGGCCGGGAGTATTTTAAGCGTGGGATTGAGCTCAAGCAGCAGGGCGCCGAGCCCCCTAACCAGGAGCGCGTCAATGACGACCATCTCCAACGCCCATCTGCCCGGCGAAGCGCAGCGCCCCTCCGGGGATCCGCTCTGGTGTTCCCAGTGCCAGACCGATGAGCACCTGATCGTCGAATCGATCGAGGCCCTGCATCCCCCTCAGGACGGGATGGTCGACGTGTCCTACACCTGCGTGGAATGCGACCACTTCTACGCCCACCCTGCCGTGGTGCACGATGTGGCAGGAGTGCTGAACCGCCACGGCCAGGTGATGGGGGTGCTGCAGTTCGGCGGCGAGTACTTCCACTGCGGAACCCCAATGGCCTCGGTCAGTTCCGGAACCAGCAGCATCTACGGCTCGGAGTTCGGCCACCACCGGACCATCCACGACGTCCACCTGCCCACCCGGCTGCTGCGCTGCGCCTGCGGGTTCCAGATGGAAGTGCCCGACTGAGCACGCCCCCGCCGTAGACCCGAAGTCCCGAGGTCCCGAGTTTTTGTACAGATAATGGCCGCTGAAGGGCATTTTGGAGCCATTATCTGTACAAAAACTCGGGAGGGCGGACCGGCAGGGAGCCGCGGCAGCCCGCCGTCGTACTCCGCACTCATTCATTCCCGGAATGCCACCAACTACGCGTTGCCTGGAATGGCCACACAGTCCCGCCACGGGCCGCTGGCCAGAAAACCTTTTGCCGGGGTGCCGCAGGCGCTATCCTGATGCCGTCGGTTCTGTGAACCGCTCACGGTCCGGCCGGCACCCTCGCCCCAACAGGGGCGTCGAAGCGCGATGCCGGGGAGTGGCAGACGATGACCGCATATCAGCAACCCGCAAGCACCACCGCCACTGAGGTTCCGCCGGTGGTGCCCCTCCGAAAAGGCAACATGGTGGTCAAGTGGGTCACCACCACCGACCACAAGACCATCGGGTATCTGTACCTGATCACTTCCTTCGTGTTTTTCTGCTTCGGCGGCGTGATGGCCCTGCTCATCCGCGCCGAACTCTTTGAGCCAGGCATGCAGGTCCTGGTGACAAAAGAGCAGTACAACCAACTGTTCACCATGCACGGCACGGTCATGCTGCTCATGTTCGCCACCCCGCTCTTCGCGGGGTTCACCAACGTCATCATGCCGCTGCAGATCGGCGCGCCGGACGTCGCGTTCCCCCGGCTGAACGCGCTGGCCTACTGGTTCTTCCTGTTTGGCTCCACCATCGCCGTTTCCGGCTTCATCACCCCGCAGGGATCCGCCTCCTTCGGGTGGACGGTCTACGCGCCCCTGAACAACACCACGTTCACACCGGGCATCGGCGGTGACCTGTGGGTCTTCGGCCTGGCACTGTCCGGCTTCGGCACCATCCTGGGTGCGGTCAACTTCATCACCACCATCATCTGCATGCGCGCCCCCGGCATGACCATGTGGCGCATGCCGATCTTCACCTGGAACACCCTCGTCACCTCGGTGCTGGTGCTGATGGCCTTCCCGCCACTGGCCGCCGCGCTGTTCGCCGTCGGCGCGGACCGCCGCTTCGGGGCCCACATTTACGACCCCGAGAACGGCGGGGCGATTCTGTTCCAGCATCTGTTCTGGTTCTTCGGGCACCCCGAGGTGTACATCATCGCCCTGCCGTTCTTCGGCATCGTGTCCGAGATCTTCCCGGTCTTCAGCCGCAAGCCGATCTTCGGCTACAAGGGCCTGGTCTACGCCACCATCGCGATCGCCGCCCTGTCAGCCACGGTCTGGGCGCACCACATGTACGTGACCGGCTCCGTGCTGCTGCCGTTCTTTGCGCTCATGACCATGTTCATCGCGGTGCCAACCGGCGTGAAGTTCTTCAACTGGATCGGCACCATGTGGGGCGGTTCGCTGACGTTCGAGACCCCCATGCTGTGGAGCATCGGATTCCTCATCACGTTCCTCTTCGGCGGCCTGACCGGCATCATCCTGGCGTCCCCGCCGCTGGACTTCCACGTCTCCGACTCCTACTTCGTGGTGGCCCACTTCCACTACGTGGTGTT
Organism: Arthrobacter sp. NPDC056727; assembly: GCF_042790555.1. Taxonomy (NCBI): domain Bacteria; kingdom Bacillati; phylum Actinomycetota; class Actinomycetes; order Micrococcales; family Micrococcaceae; genus Arthrobacter; species Arthrobacter sp. NPDC056727. Next base: position 38,956 of record NZ_JBHTZA010000014.1, read on the forward strand.
CGGCACCGTGGTGTTCGCGATGTTCGCCGGCTTCTATTTCTGGTGGCCGAAGTTCACCGGCAAGATGCTCAACGAGCGCCTCGGCAAGATCCACTTCTGGATGCTGCTCGTGGGCTTCCACGCCACCTTCCTGATCCAGCACTGGCTCGGCGTTGAAGGCATGCCCCGCCGCTACGCCGACTACATGCCGCAGGACAACTTCACGGCCATGAACCAGTTCTCCACCTTTGGCTCCTTCCTGCTGGGCGCGTCGCTGATTCCGTTCTTCTGGAACGTGTACATCACGGCCCGCAGCAACCAAAAGGTGGAGGTCGACGATCCCTGGGGCTTCGGGGCTTCCCTTGAGTGGGCCACATCCTGCCCGCCGCCGCGGCACAACTTCACGTCCCTGCCGCGCATCCGGTCCGAGCGCCCGGCCCTGGACCTGCACCATCCCGAGCTGCGCATCCGCGAGCACGACGCCGTGCATTCACCCGCGGCCGAGGTTCTGGGCGCGGCGGACATCGGCGAACGTGACGTAAAGAATCCGAACCCCGACGTGTAGCGGATCCCGGAACAGACTGAGGCCCCGGACTGGAATCCGGGGCCTCAGTGCGTGTTCAGTTCAGTTGGCTGGCGGTCCCTAAGCAGCCGCGGCGGCCAGCAGCCGGCGCGCTCCGGCGCCCATCCCGGCGTCGGCCGGGGCAAGGACGCGGACATTGCATTCGGACTGCTGCGGATCGATGGAACGCGGCAGGTGGTGCGTTTTGGAGCATTCCCGCAGCTGTTCCAGCGCGACAGGCTCCACCCGGGCGTGGCTGACATCGACGACGAGCTGCAGGCCCTGACGGAGGTGGTTGGCGCGCTTCATGACGACGTAAAGAGCTTGGATGCTTTGGGCGGTGACGTGACCCTGGGCGGCGACCTGGGCCTCACCGCAGTCGAGGTCTACTCGGACGAGTACCTTGAGCTTCTGGTTCAAAAAACTTCTCCCCTCATGCGCGGCCGCGACGCTGCGACCGGATACAACCCTAGCGTGCATGTGACCCAGGTAACAGGAAAATTCCAAATGTTGCAGAAATGGGACTTTCACAACTTTCCGGGCCCCGGCAGGGGACGCGGACCGGCCCCCCCGGCACGCAAATGGTCCGGGGACGCGTGGGTTCCGGCGCCCCCGGACCATGAATATGTCCTCGGGTGCTCGACGGCGAGCTGTTTGGAGGTGGGGCGTTCGACGGCGGCACAGGGTTTGGCGTGCCGCCCGACTTTTGGCCGGGTTAACTCCGTGTCGGGTCAGGGCGCAGCGGCTCGGGGCCGGGATCGGGCACCGGAAGCGGGCCGGGCGGCTCGGGCGTGGGAACGGGGTTCGGCGGAGCCGGGCGGGACGGGTCCGGCCGCATGGGGTCCGGGCCGGGCTCCGGCGGGAACGGCTCTGGTTCGTGGACTGGCGGGATGGTCATGCTTCCCCCTCGAAGGCTCTTGTGGGTTCCTTATTGCTGACGCGAGTTCAGGATACGCCCGGTGCCGGAGCGTGGACAGGGCTCCGCAGGGGTCCGCGAAGCGCGGGAAAGCGTGCCTCTCCCCCGGTAGCGAACGGCGGCCCAAATGTCAGGGCGGCTCTATATATTGAGGGAATGAGCCACACTCCCCTGCAGCAAGCCGAAAGCTCCTCCGCCGTTACCACGCCCGGGCCGCCTGTCGCCAAGCGGGTGCCCACCGAGCGAACGCACCACGGGGACACGTTCGTGGACCAGTACGAATGGCTGCGGGACAAGGAGTCCGAGGAGGTCGTGGCGCACCTGAAGGCAGAAAACGCCTACCAGGAGGCCCTCACGGCGCACCAGGAACCGCTGCGCGAGGCCATCTTCCAGGAGATCAAGGGGCGGACCAAAGAGACAGACCTGTCCGTTCCCAACCGCAAGGACGGCTGGTGGTACTTCAGCCGGTCCGTGGAGGGCAAGGAATACGGCATCCAGTGCCGGGTCCGGGCCCGGAACACTGGCAACCCGGTGGCCGACTGGACGCCGCCGGCGGTGGAGGCCGGCGTCGAAATCCCCGGCGAGGAAGTCCTCCTGGACGGCAACGTCGAGGCCGAAGGCAAGCCCTTCTTCTCCGTGGGGGGCACGGCCGTGACCATCGACGGGAACCTTTACGCCTATGCCGTGGACAACGCGGGCGACGAGCGGTTCACGCTGCGGATCAAGGACCTGCGGACCGGAGAACTGCTGCCGGATGTCATCGAGAACATCTTCTACGGCGTGTCCTTCTCCCCGGACGGCACCCGCATTTTCTACACGGTGGTGGATGACTCGTGGCGGCCGTACCAGGTCAAGTCCCACGTCCTGGGCACCCCGGTCACCGACGATGAGGTGATTTACCAGGAGGACGACGTCGCCATGTGGCTGGGCTTTGAGCTCTCCGCAGACCGGCGCTACCTCGTGCTCGGCATCGGCTGCTCCGAGTACAGCGAGACTCGCCTGCTGCGGTTTGACGATCCCGACGGCGGCCTGTCCACCGTGATTTCCCGCAACGACCGCGTGCTCTATGAGGCCGAACCGTTCCTGTTCGAGGGCCCGGACGGGCAGAAAACTGACCGCATCCTCATCACCCACAACCGCAACGCCGTGAACTCGATGGTCTCGCTGGTGGACCCGGCCGAGTTCTCCAAGCCGCTTTCCGAGCAGCACTGGACCACCGTCGTCGAACATTCCGACGACGTCCGGGTCAACGGGGCGGGGGTCACCGCCACCCACCTGGTGGTCTCAATCCGCAAGGACACCATAGAGCGCGTCCAGGTGATGTCGCTGTCCGGCCTGGGGACCGCCTCGCAGCAGGCGCCGGTGGAGCCCGCGTTTGACGAGGAGCTGTACACCGCGGGCGTGGGCGGTTCCGACTATGAGGCGCCCGTGATCCGGCTGGGCTACACGTCCTACTTCACGCCGTCGCGCGTGTACGACTTCGTCCTGCCCACCCCGGAGCAGCCCGCCGGTGAACTGCTGCTCCGCAAGGAAAGCCCCGTGCTGGGCGGGTACGATTCCGCGGACTACGTGGCCACGCGGGAATGGGCCGTGGCCAGTGACGGCACCCGCGTCCCCCTGTCGGTGCTGCGGCACACGTCCGTCAGCCGGGACTCGACGGCGGCCGGCCTGGTCTATGGCTACGGCTCGTATGAGCTGAGCATGGACCCGGGCTTCGGCATCGCACGGCTTTCGCTGCTGGACCGCGGAATCGTGTTCGTCATCGCCCACATCCGCGGCGGCGGCGAACTCGGCCGGCACTGGTACGAGGACGGCAAGAAGCTCAGCAAGAAGAACACGTTCACGGACTTCATCGCAGCCACCGACTGGCTGGCGCAGTCCGGATGGGTGGCGCCGGACCGGATTGCCGCGCTGGGCGGATCCGCCGGCGGCCTGCTCATGGGCGCCGTGGCCAACCTCGCCCCGGAGAAATACGCCGCCGTCGTGGCCCAGGTTCCGTTCGTGGACGCGCTGAACACCATCCTGGACCCGGAGCTGCCGTTGTCGGCCCTCGAATGGGAGGAATGGGGCAACCCCATCACCGATCCCGAGGTGTACCGGTACATGAAGTCATACACACCGTACGAGAACATCCGCGAGGTGGCCTACCCGAAGATCGCCGCGGTCACGTCCTTCAACGACACCCGGGTGCTCTACGTGGAGCCGGCCAAGTGGGTGCAGGAACTGCGCAACAAGACCACGGGCAGCGAGCCGATCCTCATGAAGATCGAGATGGACGGCGGCCATGGCGGCGCGTCCGGACGCTACGTGCAGTGGCGCGAGCGGGCCTGGGACTACGGATTTATCGCGGATTCGCTGGGGGCCACCGAACTGCTGCCCGGAGCCGGGCTCAAGCAGGGCTCCGGGCTCGAGTAGGGCTTCCTGCGCCGTCGTTTCGCCAAAAATGGCCGCCTGGGCACGTGCCCGGGCGGCCATTTTTGGCGAAACGGCACCCCGTCCCGCTTCGGTGTTTTCAGAAAATAGTAATCCTGCTTACTATTATCGGGCGTAAGGGCTCGGAGCACCTGTCCGCTGGGGGCGGGGAATCCGGAGCCGGAACTGGAGCACAGCGTGAGCAATGAAAAGGGATTGACCCCGCTTTCCGAAGACGAACTGAACGCCCAGACGGGGACCGCCCTGCCGGACAAGGAAGTCGCGTCCGTACTCGACCTGAACGCCGATCTCGACCTGGACATCGGCGCTGCGGCCCCGATCGACCTGGCCGTCGCGGCCAATGCGAACGTGGCCGCTCCGATTGATGCGGCCGCGTCCGCCAACATTCTGTCAGCCGGGTCCGAGTCGCAGGCGCTGGCGGACCAGGGCGTCATCATTGACCAGGGAATCACCGCCGATGCCGCCGCAGACTCCGCCCAGGACAGCACCATCACCCAGGGTGCCGGCGCCGACGGCGGAACTGTCGACGGCGGGACCCCCGACGGCGGGACCCCCGACGGCGGCACGCTTTCCGGCACCGCCCTCCCGAACGGTGCGCTCCCGGATGGCACGCTGCCCGACGGCACCCTGCCCGACGCAGGAGTCGGCGCCCTTCCTGTGGACCCGGCCGCTGCCCTCGACGGCGATCTCCTCAACGTGAACGTGGACCTCAATGCCGACGCCGACATCGCCGCCCCGATCAACGGCGCCGTGGCCGCAAACGCCAACGTTGCCGCGCCCATCGACGCCGCGGTTGCCGCCAACATCGGCTCGATCGACAGCGATGCCACCGCCGTGGCCCAGCAGGACGCCATCATCACGCAGAACATCGACGGCGAGGCCACCGCATCGGCAGACCAGCAGTCCGACCTGCAGCAGTAGTACCTGAATGGGCACCAAACACAGCGGGCCGTCCGGCACGGACGGCCCGCCGGCCACCCTTACCCCCGGCACGGGCCCAAGCGCGGCGGGTGCGTCCCCCGCCCCCGGCGCCAGCGCCGCCGTCGTAATGAGCCATGCCGGAATGAACCCTGCCGAGATGAACCTTGCCGAGGTGCCGGTACTGGCGGACCGTGTCCTGCTGATCGGGGAAGCAAAGGGATCCGGCTACCGGGAGGCCCCCTCGCTGGTGCGCCGCGCGGACGGCCAGACCATCCAGCTCACGCGGCTCCTCTATCAGGTACTCGACGCGATAGACGGCGTGCGCAATATCGGTGAGGTCGCCGAAGCGGCCAGCGCACGGTCCGGCCGCCTCATCAGCGGGGACAATGTCAGGACGCTGATCGCGGGACAACTGCTGCCGCTCGGCCTGCTGCAGCGGGCGGACGGATCGCAGCCCGAAGTCCGCAAATCGGATCCGCTGCTGGGCATGCGGCTCCGGTACACCGTCACGGACCCCGAGCGGACGCGGAAGCTGACAGCCCCGTTCAGCGTGCTGTTCAACCCGCTGATCGTGGCAGCCGTGACCGCGGCCTTCCTGGCGTCCTGCTGGTGGGTCCTTCTGGTCAAGGGCCTGGCCTCGGCCACACACGACGCATTCGCCAACCCGTGGCTGCTTGTGCTGATTTTTGCCGTCACTGTTTTGTCGGCCGGCTTCCATGAATTCGGCCATGCCGCGGCCGCCCGCCGGGGCGGGGCAACACCGGGCGCGATGGGTGCCGGGCTCTACCTGGTCTGGCCTGCCTTCTACACGGATGTCACCGATTCCTACCGCCTGGGACGGGGCGGCAGGCTGCGAACCGATACCGGCGGGCTGTACTTCAACGCCATCGTTGCCGTCGCCACGATGGCCGTCTGGTGGGCCTCGGGTTTCGATGCGCTGCTGCTGGTGGTGCTGACGCAGATCGTGCAGATGGTGCGACAGCTCCTTCCCCTGGTCCGCTTCGACGGCTACCACATCCTCGCCGACGCCACGGGCGTCCCGGACCTGTTCCAGCGGATCCGTCCCACCCTGGCCGGGCTCCTTCCGTGGCGCTGGGGCAAACCGGAACCGGGGGCGCAGGCCCTCAAACCGTGGGCGCGCGCCGTCATCACGTTCTGGGTACTGATAACCATCCCCCTGCTGCTGTTCAGCCTGGCGCTGATGGTGGTCACCTTCCCCAGGGTCCTGGGCACTGCCTGGGCGAGCCTGCAGCACCAACAGGCCCTGCTCTCCAGCAGCCTCGCGGCCGGGGACTTCCCCGGGGGTGCCGTGCGGGTCCTGGCGATTGCCGCCGTCGTCCTTCCGGTGCTGGGCATGGTGTACATGCTTCTCAGGCTGGGACGGCAGCTCATCACCGGGCTCTGGACCAAGACCCGGGGCAAGCCGATGCAGCGCGCCACCGCCGTCGCGGCCATCGGCGCCATCGCGGCCGGGCTGGCCTGGGCCTGGTGGCCGTTGCCCGAAACTTACCGCCCGGTGCAGCCTTACGAACGCGGAACAATCCTCGATGCAACGGCGGCGATCTACCCCGCACTGGCAGGTGCCGACGGGGCCCTGCGCGAAGGCCGGAGTGGCAGGACTGTGGCGCTGTGGCCGGACGGAACAGTGCCGCCCAGCCGGGAGCGGCCGCAGCTGAGCATGGTTCTGGTGCCGCGGCAGGGAACGTCGCCGGCTTCCGGGGCAAGCCAGTCTGACCAGAGCCAAGGCAAGGGACCGGCCAACAGCGGGGCCGCCGCGCCTTCGTGGGTCTTTCCCTTCGACAGGCCCCCGGCGCCGGAGGAGGACGGCAACCAGGCACTCGCGGTGAACACGACGGACGGCTCCGTCACTTACGACGTCGCGTTCGCGCTTGTGTGGGCCGAGGACGGCCCGGTGGACACCCGCAATGAGGCCTACGCATTCGCCAACTGCGCGGACTGCGCGGCGGTGGCCGTGGGGTTCCAGGTGGTGCTGATCGTGGGGCAGGCCGATGTTGTGGTGCCCCAGAACCTCTCGGCCGCAGCGAACTACAACTGCGTGCGGTGCCTGACGTACGCCCTGGCAAGCCAGCTGGTGCTCACGCTGGACGGGCCCCTCAGCGGGGACGGCATGGCCCGGCTCGATGCGCTGTGGCAGGAAATCGCCGAGTTCGGACGCACGCTGCAGGACGTTCCCCTCTCCGAGATTGAGGGACGGCTGAGCGCCTACAAGGTACAGCTCATGGAGATCGTCCGGTCCGATTCCAGCGCCAGACCCCGGAATGGCAGCAACCTCGGAGCGCCGCCGGGTTCCTCGCCATCCGCCGGCGCCACCGACGGCAAGGACACGGACCCCAGTTCCCCGCCGGGTTCGCCCTCGCCAGGCGGTCCTTCGCCGGGAACGACGGCGGACCCCGCGGTTCCCGCGATTCCCGCACCGGGAACGGAGCCGACGCCGGTCCCCACAGTTCCGGTCCCGGCCACCTCTGACGCGGTACCTACGCCTGCGGCCACAGGGTCCGCAGGCGCCGCAGCGCCGTAGGGCCAGTCAGGTCGAGGCGACGGCGGGGCGAACCGTGGGTGACGGGACGGCGGCGGCGCTGACCGTGACGCTGTCAGCGCTGAACCGAAGTGTGCTCCCGGCAACATATATTTGAATGATGCTCCCGGCGCTCAAGAAATACCTGCTGCTCCCGAAACTGGTGAAGCTGTCCTCGCACGCGCCCAAGGATCCCAGCGCGGCCTGGGACCAGTACTGGGGCAAGATCCGGGCCACCGGTGCCCGCGGCGACGTGCTGTGGGATTCGGGCAGCGACCATGAGCTTCAGGCCTACCTGGAGCACCTGACGCGGCAGCTGGACCCCAGCCTTCCGCTGGTCGACGTCGGGTGCGGCAGCGGCGTCTTCAGCCGTGCGCTGGCCCCTTACTTTCCGCATGTCCTGGGCGTTGACGTGTCGGCCAACGCCATTGCCCGCGCGGCCGCCGAACCGGACGGGATGGAGCGGGTCTCCTACGTCTCGGCCGACATGACGGCACCGGCCGGCGCCCGCGCCGTCGCCGATGCCCTGGCTGCAGCCGGGTTCACCGGCGAAGCCAACATCTTCATCCGGGGTGTCCTGCACGTACTCAAGCGGCCTGCGCAGGCGGCCCTGGCGGCGCAGCTGCACCCGATTGCGGGCAGGCGGGGCCGGTTGTTCCTGGCCGAGACGGACTTCCGCGGGAATCCGGTCCAGTATGTCAGCCACCTCGGAGCCACTGTGCAGTCCATCCCCGGGCCGCTCGAGAGGGCCATCCGCGCGCTGCCGATGCCCGGCCGTTTCGGCGCCGAGCAGCGCAGGCGGGCGTTTCCCGAGGCCAGCTGGGATGTGGTGGAAGACGGTCCGGTGACCATTGAAACCCGCCCCCTCACATCCGCTGACCGCCCGGAACAGATCCCCGGCTATTTCGCCGTGCTCCAGGCCCGCTGACCCCTACCGGAGGAACAGCCAGGAGAGCGCCTCGGCCTCGGACGTGAAGAACTTCGTGGGGCACGGGAGCTTGTTGAGGCCGAGGAAGAAGTTGGCAATCACCCGATCCACCGGTGACGCCCCGAGCAGCGCGATCCGGGAGGCCTGGCAGGGACGGCCGAACACGGCACGGGCTCCGCGGCTCACATCGGATGTGGTGGCCATGTCCACGAGCATGGGGTGCCGGCTCTCGCCGCAGAGCGCGTTGACCTGCCCCATGGCAGCCTCCGCATCTGCCCCGGTGATGCTGGCGTCCCGGGCCCAGGTGAGCCGCAGCAGGCCCTCGCCGTCCAGTTCCAGGTTAAACAGCGTATTCCGTCCGGTGCTGTTGGAATTCAATTCAAACCTCCGCGGTGGCCGATGTGGACAAGTATCAAGGTACATCCCTCCAGATCACGGCTACGGGCCCACGGGCCGGCCCACCTACTGATAATGTGAGTCCAAATTCACGGTAGCCTCAATAGGCACTCGCAACACAGGGGGCACATGGTCCAGGCACCGGCGGAGTACCCTTCCGCACCTCGCGAGGCGGTGGTCGCCCTCACGGATGCGGCCCGCCTGGATTCCGTGGCGTCCGTCCTCACCGACGCCGGCTTCACCGTGCGCAAGGCGCCCGACGCCGGATCCCTCGCCGGGGAGCTGGAAGGCGACCGGGCCGCCGTCGTCCTTCTTGATACTGCCCTGACGGACGGCTACCGGTGGGAAGGCACTCCGGTGCTGCTCCTTGTGGACCTCGCCGGCGACTTCGATCTTGCCCGGCTTGAGTCCTGGGGCATCGCCGATTACATCTCCCGCGACGCGCCCGCCCGGGAACTCACCCGGCGGGTGGAAACCCTGATTGGCCGGGCCAGGGAGCGCCGCCGCATCCGGGCCGAAGCCGAGTTCCTGCGCGAGAGCCTGCGCAACGTTTCCGCCGCCATCCGCGGCACCAACAGCCCCCAGCAGATGGCCGGCCACCTGGTCCGCGGTTTTGGCGAATCCCTGGGCGTGGACCATGTCTGGTTCACCACCTTCCAGGATTCGCGTGTGCCCCGGATCAGCGCCCAGTGGTCTGTGCCGGGCCACGAACAGCTGCCGGACACGCTCGGCACCTTTGAGGACGCGGCCCGGGAACAGACCACGTCGCTGTGGTCGGACGCCGAAGCCTTGGCGGTTACGGACCACCAGGCCATTCCGGACCATCCGACGGACCAGTCGGCTGCCCTGGCCGGGGGACTGCGGAAATGGTCAGGCCTGGGCTCCGTGCGCGCCTCTGTCGCCCTGCCGGTGGGAGAAGGCGAATCGGCGCTGGGGATCATCTGGATTGCACAGCTGGACAAGCCGCGTTACTGGACCAGGGCAGAGATCGCCCTCATCCAGCACGTGGCCGGCAACCTTGCCCACAGCCTCATCCAGGGCCACCTGATCAGCGCGCAGCTCCAGGTGCTGCAGCAGCTCCGCGAGCTGGACAGGGCTAAGACAGACTTCCTGGCAACGGTCAACCACGAGCTCCGCACGCCGCTGACCTCCATCACGGCCTACCTCGACATGATCCGCGACGGCGCCGGCGGCCCGGTCCCCCAGGGCATCGAATCCATGATGGACGTCATTTCCCGCAACTCGGACCGCCTCCGGAGGCTGATCGAGGACATGCTCACGGTCTCCCAGCAGGACACCTCCGGCAACCTGAACCTCAAGCAGGTGGAGCTCGGCCAGGTCCTGCGCATCGTGGTGGCCGCGCTGCGCCCGCTCGCGGATTCGCGGAACGTGACCATCACCGGCGCCGACTCGCACGAGGACGTGAAGGTCCTGGCCGACGAGGCCCAGCTGGAGCAGGTCTTCACCAATATCGTGGCCAACGCCATCAAGTTCACCCCGAACGGCGGCCGGATCAGCATCAGCTTCATGACCGCCGCCGGGGCCGGCAGCCCGTGCGCCATCGTCAACGTTACGGATACCGGCGTCGGAATTCCGGAGCAGGAAATCACACAGGTGTTCACCCGCTTCTACCGGGCATCCAACGCTTCCTCGGCGGCGATCCCGGGAAGCGGGCTCGGCCTCGCCATTGCCCACGACATCGTCCGGCGCCACGGCGGTTCCCTGGACCTGTCCTCAGTGCTGGGCGAGGGAACCACCGTTTCGGTGAATCTCCCGGTGGACGGTCCCCCGGCGGATCAAGCGGACGACGACGAGGCCGACGGCGGCGAAGAGGCCAGCTCGCCCCAAACCGACTGAGCCAACAAAAAACCGCCCCGGACCTGCAGGCCCCGGGGCGGTTCTCGTAATTCTGGCTGGCTGCCGCAGACCTTAGTTTGGCCACCAGCCGATGGTGGCGTAGTTGACGTCGCTCTTCGACGTGGTGGACGTGGTGGTTTCCTTGTCCTTCGGCGCGGCGTTGGCAGGAGCAGCGAAGCCTGCCACTGCAAGGATGCCGGTCATAACAAGTGTTGCGGCAAGTTTCTTCATCCGCTGTCCCTTTCGTCGTTTGTGGCTGAGAACCGAATTGCACATTACGGGCGACAGTATACGGTCATCGGATCAAGGTTTGGTCAAGTCATTTCCTGTCAATTCCGCAGGATTAACCGTGTTTTTCCGCCAGTGTCTTGCTTTTGCCGTAACACAGGGAGTTATGCCCCCGGCTGGACCGCCGGTGGGCAGGATTATGGATAATTGGGAGCATGCCTATGCAGCGTGACCTGTCCCCCTTCGTGATCGCGGAGCTGGCTGCGCGCGAAAGCTGGAAACGGCGCGACTACGCCGCGGGATATGCCGAGGCCGGGCACGCCGCGGACCTGGCTGAGGAGGCCGGCGACAAGCTGCGCTGGTGGAAGATGGTCCTGCTGCAGGCCGAATGCCTGCGGGACCGGGGATCCATGCAGGAGTGCCAGGAATTCGCCGCCAACCTGGCCGCCCACCCCGTTGCGGGTTCCGCCCCCGACTTGGGCGCGCGGGCGGCCATCCTGCTCGCGCAGTCACTGCAGGGCCTCGGCCGGCTCCCGGAGGCGGTGGATGCCGCGGCCACCGCCGCCCGGCTCGTGGCCGGCGACTTTGAGAACGTCTACCTGCACATCCAGGCCCAGCAGGCCCTCATTGCCGCCCTCGCCGAAAGCGGCCGGCACGAGGACGCCTGGCAGGAGTGCCTGGAACTGGAATCGCTGCTCACCGACCACGTGGACGAGGACACGGCCGGCAAGGCCTACTGGGTGATCGGCAACGTCGCGTTCCTCAGCAACCGGGTCAATGAGGGCGGCCACTACCACGACCTCGCCGCGGGCAAGCTTTCCCCCTCCCAGGACGTGGACCTGTGGGCGCGCTTCAACCGCGCATCTGCGGAAATGCGCCTCCAGGCCAAGCTGGCTGATGCCGCGACGCTGCGCTGCATCGAGCGTGCCGAACTCGCCACCGAGGTGGTGGGCGGCAGCGAACGGGACATCCTGGAGATGTCCCTGGTCCGTGCCCACTGGTACTACCTCACGGGGGACATGGAGACGGCCATCAGCCTCCTGACCCCGCTCCGCAGCAAGTTCCCCATCCTCGCGACCCAGACGGCGGCGGAGGCCACCTTCATCCTGGGCAAGGCGCTCATGGCGAAGGGACACGAAGCGGAATCGCTGCAGATGCTTGACGAGGCCGTTACGCTGTTCGATACAGCTGCTGCACCGGAGCGTAGCGCCACCGTCCGTGGTTTCATCACCTCAGCGGAGCCTTCGGACCGGCGCCAACAGCACTTTCTCCAGGGGGGGTAAATGCCAGAAGCGACAGTGTTTCCCGGTGCGGCACCGCTGCAGCCGGCGTCTTCGGCGTGCACGGCTCCCTCGCCCGTCGTTACCTTCACCGTGCTGCCTGACCTCGCCGTCAAGGCGGTACTCCCCCGCGGCGCCGACCTGAACGAGACCGCGGCCGCCCAGCTGTACAACCGCCTTGGTGAGCTGGCCGGGGACCGGAGCGTCGCCGTCGTACTTGAACTGACCGGGGTGCAGTCCGTGACCCGGGCGGCGCGGGCCGCCTATGCGGCGATTCCCTCGGTGTCCGCCTGGGCGATCCTGGGTGAATCCCCCGTGGACAGGCTGCTGGGGCACTTTCTGCTGGGCGGCGAATTCAGTTCGGTGCCCGCCCGGTATTTCACCGCCGAACATGATGCCCTCGACTGGCTGAGCCGCCTTGACCATGTTCTCTAACGACGATCCCCGGCTGGGGAAGCTGCTGGACGGCATCGTCCGGCTGGCAGCCGGGGAACTCCACTCGCGCATTGATATCTCCGAGGCCAGGGACGAACTGGACGCGGTGATCATGGGCACCAACCTGCTCGCCGAGGACCTGCAGATCATCTACCAGGAGCTCGAGGAACGCGTGGAAACGCGCACGCGCATGCTCAACGAGGCGCACAAAGAGCTGCAGCAGATGGCGCTCACCGATTCCCTGACGGGACTGTACAACCGGTCGGCGCTGGTCAGCGCCGTCAACTCGGCCCAGGCGGAAGCGGCCGACGGCGGGCTGCCGCCGGCACTGGTGCTGCTGGACCTGGACGCCTTCAAGAGCATCAACGATTCCTACGGCCACACGATGGGCGACCAGGTGCTGGTCACGGTGGGGGCGCGGATCCGCGCGTGCGTTCGCGACGGCGACATGGTGGCCCGCCTGGGCGGCGACGAGTTCGCCGTTCTGCTGCCTGCCACCACGCCGGCCAAGGCGGCCGCCGTCGGAAACCGGATCCTGGATGCGCTCAACGGAACCCTGGAGGTGGACGGGAAGACCATCCGCTGCGGCGCGAGCCTGGGCCTGCGGATTGCCGATCCCGGCGAGACGTCCGAGGAACTGCTCATGGAGGCGGACATCGCGATGTACGCCTCCAAGGCCGATGCCCGCAACAAGCTGCGGGTGTTCGAACCGGCCATGCTGCACGCCCGGCAGCTCCGCAACCAGCTGGTCGGGGAACTGCGCGAGGCCATCGCCACCTCGCAGCTGGTGCTGTACTACCAGCCGGTGATCGAGCTTGCCTCGGGAAAAATCGAGGGAGTGGAGGCCCTGGTCCGCTGGAAGCACCCCAAGCGCGGCCTGATCATGCCGGACGAGTTCATCCCGATCGCCGAGGAAACGGGCCTCATCTCGGAGCTCGGCAACTGGGTGCTCAGGAACTCCGTGGAGCAGCTGCGGCGCTGGCGGAGTTCCCCGGACACCGCCCGCCACAACTTCGACATGCGCATCAACGTCTCCGCCGCGGACCTGCAGCGCTTGGAGTTCATCGAGGACGTGCGGGATGCGCTCACAGCCGCGAACCTGGAGCCGGCGCTGCTGGTCCTCGAGCTGACGGAGAGCGACATCATCAAGGGCAACGAGCTCGACCGGTACACGCTCGCCAGCCTGCGGAAGCTCGGCGTGGGCCTCGAAATCGACGACTTCGGCACCGGGTATTCCTCGATCAGCTACCTGCGGCGCCTGCCCGTGGACCGCGTCAAGGTGGACCGGACGCTGCTCACGGCCCTCGGCAGCGACCCCGCGCAGCCTGCACTGATCGCAGCCATCCTGCAGCTCATCCGGGCCTGCGGGCTCGAGGCCGTGTGGGAGGGCGTGGAAAACGCGGAGCAGGCCGAGCACCTGCGGAACACCGGCTGCGTCAGCGGCCAGGGCTACTACTTCAGCCGCCCCCTCCCCGCGGCCGAATTCACGGAGCGCCTCGCCGGGCAGGACGTCTGGCCCGGCTGAGATCGGTTTCGGCAGGCTCAACCACCGACGACGGCGGCTGTTGCCTCCGCGATGGCGCGCTCCTCGTCCGTGGGCACCACGAGCACGGGGATGGCGGATTCCTTGGTGGAAATGACGCGGGGTTCCTTGGACCGCTCGCTGTTCAGGCCGGCGTCGAGCTCGATGCCCAGCGCACCCAGACGCTCCCCCACCAGCGAGCGGAACTGGTGCGAGTTCTCGCCGATCCCGGCCGTGAACACCAGCGCCTTGGCCCCGCCAACCGCCACGTGGTAGCCGCCGATGTACTTGGCCAGCCGGTAGGACGCGACGGCGAGGGCCATGGCCGCCCGGGAATCGCCGGACTCGGCCGCCTCCACCACCGAGCGCATGTCATTGTTGCCTGCGAGCCCCTTGAGCCCGGACTCGCGGTTGAGCATCGAATCAAGGTCCTCGGCGTTCCAGCCGGTGCGGGCCAGGAACACGAGGATGGACGGGTCCAGGTCGCCGGAGCGGGTGCCCATGACCAGGCCCTCCAGCGGGGTGAAGCCCATCGACGTGTCCACGGATTTACCGCCGCGGATCGCCGTGACGGAGGCGCCGTTGCCGAGGTGCGCGATCACGCCGTCGAACTCCTCCGCCGGGATGTCCAGCAGCCCGGCAGCACGGTTGGTGACGTATTCGTGCGAGGTCCCGTGGAAGCCGTACCTGCGGACCCCATGGTTGGTGTAGAGCTCGTCCGGAACGGCGTAGCGCCACGCGTGCTCGGGCAGGCTGCGGTGGAAGGCGGTGTCGAACACGGCCACCTGCGGCATGTCCGGCCACTTCTTGGTGATGGCGCGGATGCCCAGCACGTTGGCGGGGTTGTGCAGCGGCGCGAGCGGGTTGAGCCGCTCGATGGCGCGAGTGATCTCGTTGTCGATCCGGACGGGCTCGCCGAAACGCTCACCGCCGTGCACCACCCGGTGGCCCACCGCGTCCAACTGCCTCTCGCCCAGCACCTCGTGGATGGCCGAGTCCACCTGCTCGAGAGCCTCGGCATGGTCCGCCGGGCCTACCACCTCGCCGTCGCCCTGGCCGCCGTTGGACACACCGATCCGCTCGATCAGGCCTTCGGTCAGGACGCTGCCCTCGGCGACGTCGCGCACCTGGTACTTGAGCGAGGACGAGCCGGAGTTGATGACGAGCACGAGCATGGGGCCTCCTAAGCCTTGGCTGCTGAAACGGCGGACGGTACCGGGGCGGTTGGTTCGGCGGCGAGGCTCTGCGCCTGGATGGCGGTGATGGCCACCGTGTTCACGATGTCCTCCACGGTGCAGCCCCGGGAGAGGTCGTTGACGGGCTTGCGCAGCCCCTGCAGGACGGGCCCGACGGCGACCGCCCCGGAACTCTGCTGCACCGCCTTGTACGTGTTGTTGCCGGTGTTCAGGTCCGGGAAGATGAACACGGTCGCCTGCCCGGCCACCGACGAGCCGGGCATCTTGGACTCGGCGATGGAGGCGTCCACGGCGGCGTCGTACTGGATGGGGCCTTCGACGGCGAGATCCGGGCGGCGCTCCCTGACCAGCTCGGTCGCCTGCCGGACCTCCTCCACTGCCTCGCCCGAACCGGAGCCGCCGGTGGAGTAGGACAGCATGGCAACCCGGGGCTCCACCCCGAACTGGCCGGCGGTCTCGGCCGAGGCCAGGGCGATATCCGCGAGCTGCTCCACGTTGGGATCCGGGTTCACGGCACAGTCGCCGTACACCAGCACCCTGTCCGGCATGAGCATGAGGAACACCGAGGAAACGATCTTCACGCCCTCCCTGGTCTTCACGAACTCCAGGGCCGGGCGGATGGTGTGGGCCGTGGTGTGCGCGGCGCCGGAGACCATTCCGTCCACCACGCCCAGCTGGACCATCATGGTGCCGAAGTAGCTTTCGTCCTGCATGACCTCCAGCGCCCGCGCCAGGTCCACGCCCTTGTGCGCCCGGAGCTCGGCGTACCTGGCGGCGAAGTCCTGGCGAAGCTCGGAGGTGGCGGGGTCCACGATGTTGATGCCGGCCAGGTCGATGCCCCGGCTGGCGGCGAGCTCCCGGACGTCGGCCTCCCGGCCCAGCAGCGTCAGGTCGCAGACGTCCCGGCGGTGCAGGATCTCGGCGGCCTTCAGGATCCGGATGTCCTTGCCCTCCGGGAGCACAATGTGGCGGCGCTGCGAGCGGGCGCGCTCAATGAGGTCGTGCAGGAACCGCAGCGGGGTCATCCGTTCGGCGCGGGGCAGGTGCAGGCGCTCGAGCATCTCGGCCTCGTCCACCTGCCGGGACCACAGGCCCAGCGCGGACGCCACCTTGCGCCGGTGGCCGCTCCAGATCTCGCTGCGGACCTCGGAGACGCGCCGGGCGGTGGTGTAGGTGTCGTCCTGCGTGGCGAACACCGGGAACGGGGCGGAGGCCAGGAGCGGGTAGATGTTGGCGTCCGGGGCGAGGCCGCCGGTGAGGATCAGCCCCGACGGCACGGGGAACTCGGGCGAGAAGGACGACGCCAGGCAGGCCACCATCACGTCCGCCCTGTCGCCCGGCACGATCACCAGAGCGCCGTCGTCGAGCACGTTCAAGAAGTTGCCCACATTCATGGCGGCGACCTTCACGTCCCGGACGTCCCGCTCCATGTCGGCGCGGCCGGCGATCTGCCGGAGGGCCAGGGCCGCGCACACCTCACCGGTGGTGGGCCGGGCGATGTCCTCGAGTTCCGGGAAGACATACACCGGCCGGCCCGACGCGCCGGGCTTCACGGCTGCAATGATCACGTCCACGTCCTCCGGGGCGGCGCGGTTCACCATCAAGGCCAGCAGCGTGCACTTCTCCGCGGCGAGTTCCTTGCGGGCGACGTCGACGGCGGCCGCGGCCTCAGCCACGCTGCGCCCCTTGGCACCCACCACGGCCACGACAGGCGCGGCCAGGTTGTTCGCCAGGCGGGCGTTGAGGTCGAACTCGACGGCGGCGTCATGGCCGGTGAGATCCGTCCCCTCCACGATGATCACGTCGCAATGCCGGCCCATCTCGGCGAAGATCTCCACGCAGCGGGAGTCGATGTCCTCACGCCGGCCCTCGGCGAGCAGCCCGCGGACCTCGGTGAACGTCAGCCCGCCGCGGCAGCGCGAATCGTCTAGGTCGAAGCGGGACTTCATCAGCGCCACCATCGGGTCCGCGCCGGCGTCGTCGCCGTGGACCACGGGTTTGAAGAAACCGATCCGGTCCGCATGCCGGTGGAGCGTGTCCGCCAGGCCCAGCGCTATGAGCGACTTCCCCGATCCCGGAGTGGTCGCGCTGACATATATCCCCTTGGCCATGTTCTGTCCTCTGGTTGGAAGCTCCTGCGTGGAACGTGCTGCATTGGACGCGCCTGTGTGCTGACCGGGTGGGCCGAAGCCCGCCCTCCCCCATACTTTCACTTGTTGCCGCGCTTCCGGGAGCACACAATGGTGTTGATCGCCACGTCGGCGCATTTTCGCCGTCCCGGACCCGGAGTGGGCCAGCGCCCCGGGACCGTCCCTCCGCAGCAGTGTCCAGACCTGCAACATCCTGAACGACGGTGGTACCGATGAACCCCGCTGGCCGCGCGTCCGCTCCATCCGCCGCTCCCCTCCGCGAGCGAATCGCCGCCCGGCCTGTGGCGGCATTTTTGGTCATTGCCATCGGGCTGACATGGGCGGCCCTCATACTTTCCATCGCACTGCTTGGCAATGCGCTCCCCGGCATCCTCGCCGAGCTGCTCATCCTAATGGGAACGGCCGTCCTGGTGACCGCGGCAACCGACGGCAAGCCCGGCGTCCGTGCCCTGTTCCGGCAAACCGTCCGCTGGCGTGCAGGCACCGGCTGGTACGTGGCGGCGGTCCTGGCGCTGCCCGTGCTGACCGTTCTCGTTGCGGCAGCCACCGGCACCTTCCGCCAGCCGGCTGACGGGTGGGCGCCGGTGGCAGGGGCGTACTTGCTGAACACCCTGGTCATCGGCGCGCTGCTGGGAAATATCTGGGAGGAACTGGCCTGGACGGGAGTGGTCCAGCGCCGGCTGATGGAGCGCCACGGCATGGCGGCCGGCAGCCTGCTCACCGCCGTTCCGTTCGCGCTCATCCATGTCCCGCTGGCCTTTGCGGACAAGGGCTTCACCGGCACACCATGGTCCGAGGCGGCCGTGGCGTGGGGCGTACTCCTGGTCTTCGCCCCGCTCTTCCGGCTGCTGGTGGGCATCGCCTACCTCGGAACGGGGCAGAGCCTGCTGATCGTGGCCCTCCTCCACGCCTCGTTCAATGCCTCAGAGCAGTCGAAACTCCCCGTGTTCGACGGCGCGTGGCAGCAGATTGCCGCGGCCACCCTTTTGCTGGTGGTCCTGGTGCTGCTGCGGAAATTCCGCGCCCTGGCGGCGGAGACGGACCATGGCGCAGCCGTCGCCTGAGCAGCCACTGCCCGCCGGACAGCCATTACCCGCCGCCGGCGGGGGCCGCCGTCGGAAGCGCAGGGAAGCGGCGCGGCGCCGGATGCCACAACGGCTCAACGCGCACGGCGGGGAGTTGGCCTGGCCGGCCCGCCACCGGCTGGTGCTGTTCTTCGCCCTGGCCTTCGCCATCTCATGGATGGCCTGGCCGCTGACCCTCCTGAACCCGAACAGCTCGCCGCTGATACCGTTCGGCCCCGCCCTCGCCGCGGCCATCACCGCCTTCCTCTCCGGCGGGAAGGCCGAGCTGATGCGGCTGCTCGGCCAGCTGGTGCGATGGCGCGTGCCCGGCCGCTGGTACATTTTTGCCGTTGGGCTGCCGTGCCTGCTGGTGACGGTGGCCGCCGGGCTCACGGTCTCCGGCGGTGCGCCGGCCCCGGAACTCGGCCCGAACCCGGGCTGGTTGATGCTGCTAGGCTCCTTCGCGTTCACGCTGGTGGTTGTGGGCGTCTTCGAGGAGCTGGGCTGGCGCGGCTATGCCCTTCCGCTCCTGCAACGGAACCGCCCGGCCCTGTCTGCCGCCCTGCTCCTCGGACTGGCATGGGCGGCCTGGCATCTGCCGGAGCTGCTGTCGGATCCCACCGGCCAACGGCCTCCGCTGCCGTTCCTGCTGATGGTCCTGGCGCAGTCCGTGCTGCTGGCGTGGCTCTGCAACAGCAGCGGGAGCGTTCCCATCTGCATGGTCTTCCACGCCGCCTTCAACACCGTCGGCGCCTTGGTTTTCCCTGCCCTGCTGGGGCCGGACTACCTCACGCTCTGGTGGACCGTGGCGCTCCTGCATGTCCTGGCTGCACTGGTGGTCATCGCCGTCGCCGGACCCCTCCGGCTGGCCCGCACCCTTGACACGACCCCCTCCCATGGGATTACCTAATGAACATTCGGTAAATAAAGCTGGAGGCAACGACGCATGGCTGAAACGGCAATCCCCGGTGTGGTCCACCACATCCTTGAGAACGACTACGCCTCGGAATGGATGGGCATAGAAGTCCTCGCCCTCAGCGACGGCCACGCAACCATCCGGATGACCCTCCGGCAGGAAATGCTCAACGGCTTCGGCATGGCCCACGGCGGAATGATCTTCGCCTTCGCAGACTCCGCATTTGCCCTCGCCTGCAACCCCGCGTCGCCCGCCGACCCTGACAGCATCACCGTTGCTGCCGGCGTCGACATCAACTTCCTCAAGCCGGCCTACCAGGGCCAGGTGATCACCGCCGTCGCCGACCGCCGCTCCAGCGTCGGGCGCAGCGGCCTGTACGACATCCAGATCTTCGCTGCCGATCCCGGGACCCCGCTTCCGGGCGAACCAGGGGAACTCATTGCCGAGTTCCGCGGGCGCAGCCGCACCATCCCCAAGAAGTAGGAAGCAGACCATGACCCTCCACGCCCCCGAACCCACCGTCGCCGCGCCCGCAGCCACCGACGCCATCCTTGATCCGGAGGAGACCATGTCCCGGGACGAGCTTGAGGCGCTCCAGCTCAGCCGGCTCCAGCACACGGTCGCGTACGCCTACGACCGCGTTCCGCTGTACAAGCGCAAGTTCGACGACGCCGGCATCCACCCCTCGGACCTGCGCGAACTCGCCGACCTGGGCAACTTCCCCTTCACCACCAAGGAGGACCTGCGCCAGGAGTACCCGTTCGGCATGTTCGCGGTGCCGCAGAGCGAGGTGGCGCGCGTGCACGCCAGCTCCGGCACCACGGGCCGGCCCACCGTCGTCGGCTACACCAAGCAGGACCTGGCCGACTGGGCCAAACTGGTGGCCCGCTGCCTCCGCGCCTCGGGCGTCCGGCCCGGAATGAAAGTCCACAACGCCTACGGCTACGGCCTGTTCACCGGCGGGCTGGGGGCCCACGCCGGCGCCGAGGCCCTGGGCTGCACCGTGATTCCGATGTCCGGCGGCCAGACCGAACGCCAGATCCAGCTCATCCAGGACTTCAAGCCGGACGCCGTCCTGGCCACGCCCACCTACCTGCTGACCATCGCCGATGCCATGGCGCACATGGGGATCGACCCCACGTCCACCTCGCTGAAGTACGCGGTGCTGGGCGCGGAGCCGTGGACGCAGGAAATGCGGCACGAGCTTGAGGTCACCATGAACATCAAGGCCTGCGACATTTACGGGCTCTCGGAGGTCATGGGCCCGGGCGTCGCGGGCGAATGCGTGGAGACCCAGGACGGCAGCCACATCTGGGAGGACCACTTCCGCCCGGAAATCATCGACCCCTTCAACCCGGCCCCGGGCAAGGAAAACGTGCTGGGCGACGGCGAGCACGGCGAGCTGGTGTTCACCTCGCTCACCAAGGAAGCGCTGCCGATCATCCGCTACCGCACCAAGGACCTCACCCGCCTGCTCCCCGGCACCGCCCGTCCGGCTCACCGCCGGATGGGCCGCATCACCGGCCGCAGCGACGACATGATCATCCTCCGCGGCGTGAACCTGTTCCCGTCCCAGATCGAGGAAATCGCCCTGCGCATCCCCGAGCTCAGCCCGCACTTCCAGCTTGAGCTCACCCGGCCCGAGGGCCAGCGCATGGACCAGCTGACAGTGAAGATCGAGCGCCGTGACAATGTCACCTCCGCGGACAGCACGACGGCGGCCCGGACCCTGCGCGAGCAGATCAAGATCCACGTGGGTTCTTCGTGCACCGTGAATGTGGTGGAGCCCGGATCGCTCGAACGCTCCAACGGCAAGCTGCGCCGGATCTACGACCTGCGCCCCAAGGGATAGCCCTCCGGGCGCACGTCGTGAGCGGCTGTCCGGCCGGACTGCTGTTCAGCCGGACGGCTGTTCAGCCGGCGGTCACGGCGTGATCGACCAGCCGAACATCATGGCGTGGTCCTCGTGGGCCAGGTTGTGGCAGTGCGCCACGTACGGGCCCACGAAGTCCCGGAAGCCCCTGTACAGGATCACCGATTCGCCGGGATCGAGCGCTGCCAGGTCTTCCTTGGAGACGTCGTCGGGATGCCCGGCGTCCCCTCCACGGGTCACGTCCTTGCCGTTGCGCATGACGGTGCGGTGCTCCTCCATGTGCAGGTGGAACGGGTGCACCCAGCCGCCGCCCCCGTTGCGGACCTCCCAGAGGTTGAAGCTCCCCTTCCTCTGCTGGGCCAGGGGTGTCCGTCCCGCGGGATTACGCAGGCTCGCGGCCACCGCGTTGGGGTCGAAGGGCTTGCCGTTGATGAGCCACTCGGTCTCCCCGCCCGCCGTGCCGCGCTTCACTTCGAAGACCATGCGGTTGGCCAGCAAGGTCTGCCAGTTGCTCTGCAGCGGCGGAAGGGGCCTAAGCTCAGCGGGGATTTGGCTGTCGTCCGGAGCACTGTCTCCGATGATGAACTTGAGCACCGGGACCTTGTACTTCGGATCCGGGAAGAAGCGGGACGAGTTGGACCACATCCGGCCATTGGGCATCTTCATCACGTTGGTGAGGTAGACGACGTCGCCCTTGGTGGTGGGGGTGCCGTCCTGGTACCGGGTGAAGTCGATGATGACTTCGCGTCGCTTGGCCGGCCACAGCTCAAACGAGTCGCGCTTGAGCGGCACCGGGAGCAGCCCGCCGTCGGACGCGATCTGGGTGAACTGCATGCACTGCTGCCCGTCCGGGATGCGGTACTGGCCCTCAAGCTCGTCATCCACGTAGCCCAGCGAGGCCGACGACTTCGGGCCCAGCGTCGAACTCATCAGCTTGAACTCATAGATCCTCGAGACCGACGCGTCCAGGAACCGGAAGCGGTACTTGCGGCGCTTCACCTCCAGGGCCGGGTAGGCCGTGCCGTTCACGGTGAAGATGTCGCCCACGAAGCCGTGGTTGGGGAAGTGCTTGTAGAACGTCTTACCCCACCACTCGGGGTGCTCGGCAGGATTCTTCGCGGCGGGGAACTCGCCCTGCACATCGTGAATGTCCTTGTGGATGGTGACGCCGTCGTCAAGGCGGCAGTCGTAGAAGGCCAGCGGAATGTCGTATTTGACGTCGAAGGAGCCGTCCGAGTTGTTGGTTCGGACGCCGGGCAGCCGGAGGCCCCGGGTCTCGTCGCCCATGTCCGTGCCGTTCTTCGGGTCATAGATCGGGTAGAGGCCCACCATGCCCTTGTACACATTCGAGCCGGTGTGGTCCATCGTGTGGTCGTGGAACCAGAAGAAGCTCTGCTTCTCCCGCTCATCGTTGCCGGCGGGCCAGTTCAGGTACAGGTTGTCGACGAACATTCCCGGTCTGAAGCCAGGGTGCTTTGGCCCGGCCACCATCGAGTAGTGCGGGTTGCCGTCGCTTTCCGGCGCGGTGTGGCCGTTGTGCAGGTGGGTGAGGAACGAGAGGTCCGGGGAACCGAAGTCCTGGCGGTCCAGGTTCATTGGATTCTCGTCCAGGTGGTTCTCGAACCGCACCAGCGCCGGCTTGCCGTATTCGGCGTTGATCATCGGGCCGGGAAACGTGCCGTTGAACCCATAGATGGTGCTCAGCGGCAGCGTGCGCTTCGTTCCAGCGGCATATTTTTTGCGGTTCGCATCGAACGAAACCGTGGGGTCGCCGTTCCCGTCAATGGGCAGGACCTGGGAGGTCGTGAACCGGTGGATCCGGAGCTGCACGTTGATCTTGTAGACAATGGGGTCCGGATAACCGATCTGGTTTGGCCAGATCTGGTGCCGCTCGTTGCGCAGCGAGTTCTGCTGTCCGGGTCCGGGTCCCGGAGGATTGCTCCACGAGTCCACCTCTGATTTCGGCACCGGGGCCAGTGCCTTGGGGACCGGCAGCGGATCGCTGAACGGCGAGAGGATCAGCGGGCTCGTGGGGTACTTCTCGATGTAGAACAGGTTGTCGCTGAGTGCTGTCGACGTGGCGGCGAATGCCCCGTCGGCCGATAGCAGTCCCCGCTGGGCGAGCAGTGGGGCCGCCCAGGTCTGCGCGGCTGCCAGAGCCGCGCCGGCGCCTCCGGCCGCTCCCAGGCGGAGCAGTGTGCGGCGTGCGAGTCCGCTGCTGTTTGAAGGTTCTTCTGACATGGTCCGCGCCTCCCGGCATTGGGGGCGCAAGCCAACTGAATCGCCCCGGTGAACACGTAGGTGGTTCCGAGACCGATCCCAGACCGGGGACCTCCTTGTCCCGCGGTGTCAGCTTTTCCGCGAATACTCCCCGGCGATTAATGTGGGGCCCACACCTTGGGAAAAGATTGGTGGTTTCCGGCCCGAACCCTCCAATTTGGGGTTTGCCGAATACCGGGTGCTGGGATTACCGAACGTTCATGAGAAAATAGCCGGTATGCCCAGCACAGCAGCCAGTACCGCAGCCCCCACCAAGCGCGGCCGCCCCGGATACGACCAGCAGTCCGTGCTGCTGATCGCCGTCGACGTCTTCAACCGCCACGGCTACGATGCCACTTCCATGGGCATCCTCGCCGAGAACCTCGGCATCTCGAAGTCTGCCATCTACCACCATGTGCCGTCGAAGGGCGACCTGCTGAAGCTCGCCCTGGATCATGCGCTGGGCGGCCTCGAGGCCATCCTGGACCAGCCGGGGGCCACCTCGGGGGCTGCCGATGCGCGGCTGGAGTTCGTGCTGCGGCAGACCATCGCCGTGCTGGTGGAGCGGCTGCCCTTCGTCACGCTGCTGCTGCGGCTGCGCGGCAACACGGACATTGAGCGCAATGCCATGGAACGCCGCCGCGCTTTCGACCACAAGGTGGCGGAGCTGATCTCCGCTGCACGCGACGAGGGATCGCTGCGCCAGGACATCGATCCCCGCACCGTGACCCGCCTCCTGTTCGGCACCATCAACTCGATCGTTGAATGGTACAAGCCAGGCGGCTCGCTCTCGCCGGAAAAACTGGCCGACGACGTCATCACCATGGCGTTCGACGGCCTGCACGCCAAGGCCTGACAAGGCCAAAAATTAGGCGTTGACGCCGGGCGGCAGCGGTGCCCACGCTGAATGCATGGCCACGAAACTGTCGGATCTTCTGCTCGGCGCCTTTCCCGATCTCCGGTACCAGCCCACGCCCAAAAGGGTCCGTGCGGGCATCGACGGAAGTCCCGTCGTCGACACCGAAGAGGCGCTCCTGGTCTGGGAGCCAAAGCGCGTCACCCCCGTGTATGCCGTCCCCGAGAAGGATCTGCTGGCCCGGCTCGAGCCTCCCTCAGCGGAGGGCGACGGCGTGGACGAGCATCCTGTCCGTCTGATGGCGGACACGCCGCCGGCGCTGGATCCGCGGACCGGGTTCAGGCGGCATACGGCGGCGGGCGAGGAGCTCGACGTCGTGGCCTCTGCGTTCCACGTTCCCCGGGCAGCCTTCCGGCTCTCGGATCCGGATCTCGAGGGGTATGTTGTGCTGGATTTCGGCGCGTTCCACTGGCTTGAGGACCACGAGGAAATCATCGGCCACCCGCGGGACCCGTTCCACCGCGTGGACATCCGCGCCACGCTGCGGCACATCGAAGTGAAGCTCGACGGCGTGCTGCTGGCGGACACTGTCGGCGCCCAGCTGCTGTACGAGACGATGCTTCCCGTGCGGTATTACATCCCGCCCGAGGACGTCCGGCTGGACCTGCTCGAGGCCGGCCCGCACCGGACCGTCTGCCCTTACAAGGGCGAGGCCAGGTACTGGAGCTATCCGGAGTCCGCCCGGGGCAGGAACGTCGCCTGGGCCTACGATTCGCGGTTCATCGACGCCCGGCAGATCCACGGGCTGGTCTGCTTCTTCCAGGAGCGGGCCGACATATACGTGGACGGCGAGCCGCAGGGCCACCCGGTCACCCCCTGGTCCTAGACCCTTCCTCTCCTTTCGCCGCCTTCTTCCCTACCCTCCATCAGCTGTCGTCGGGTTCTTCCAGACCCTTCCTCACCTTTGGCCGCCCAAAACCAAAACCCTTCCTCAGCTAGGTGAGGAAGGGTTCGGAAACCTGCCACGATGCGACGGATCAGAGCTGATATTCAGCCTGTGTCCCGAGCCTTTCGTGAACGCAGAGAATGTTGTTTTCGGTGTCCATGAACCAGGCGCATTTCTCGGCGTCGGTTGTACAGATATGGTGATCGGTCTTCAAATCGGGGAGGTCGTAGTCCTGGAACCGGACGCCCTTGGACTCCATGTCCTGGACGGTCCGTTCGATGTCCGTGACTTCGAAACTCAATGTGGTGTGCTCGGAGTGCTTTCCGTCTTTGACAGGCATCAGCTGCAGCATCGGGCCGTCAGCGTTGCCGAATAAATCGCTTCCATCTTCTGCCTTGCCACGGTGTGGGAGGCCCAACGTTTCCGCGTAGAATCCGCGGGCGCGGTCCGGATCATCGACAGGCAGGATGGTTGTGGCTGTTCTTAGTGCTAGGGTCATTTCGCCACCTCCTACGGGGGTCATTTTACGCCCGGGAATCCCCGAAAGATCGGGGAAAATTCCATGCTGCCCAACACCGATGAGGACGCGTTTCCGGAAACCCGACAGGAGGTGAGGACGCGTCCCCAATAATCCGACAGGATGTGAGGACGCGTCCCCAATAATCCGACAGGATGTGAGGACGCGTCCAGGAAAACCCGACGGGAGGTGAGGACGCGTCCAGAGGGGGTTACTTTTCCACGAGGGTGAGGACGTCGTAGGTGGCCACGATTTCGTCGTTCTGGTTGGTCAGGACGGCGTCCCAGGCCACCTCGCCGTACTCGTCGGTCTCGCGCGGGGTGATCTTCTTGGCGGTGAGCGTCACCCGGATGGAGTCCCCTGCAGCGACCGGCGTGACGAAGCGCAGGTTCTCCAGCCCGTAGTTGGCCAGGACCGGGCCCGGCGCAGGCTCCACGAACAGGCCGGCGGCCCAGCTCAGCAGGAGGTACCCGTGGGCCACGATGCCGGGGAAGAACGGGTTGGCCTCGGCGGCTTCCTGGTTGGTGTGGGCGTAGAAGGTGTCACCGGTCGAGTTGGCGAACGCCGTAATGTCCTCCAGCGAGACCTCGCGCAGGCCGGAGCGGACGGCGTCACCGATGTGCAAGGTCTCCAGCGACTTGCGGAACGGGTGCGTGCCCTCGGTTTCCTGGGTGAAGTTGCGGTCGGCTCCGGTGTGCCAGATCCCCGTCACGGCGGTGAGCATGTTGGGCGAGCCCTGGATGGCCGTGCGCTGCATGTGGTGCATCACCGAGCGGATGCCGCCCAGCTCCTCGCCGCCGCCGGCACGGCCCGGCCCGCCGTGCACCAGGTGCGGCACCGGCGATCCGTGGCCGGTGGAGGTGCGCGCGTCCTCGCGGTTCAGCATGAGCACCCGGCCGTGATGGGCCGCAATGCCCGTGACCAGTTCCCGGGCAACGGACGGATCGTTGGTGCAGACCGAGGCGACCAGCGAACCGCCGCCACGGGCGGCGAGCCGGACGGCGTCGGGAATGTCCTTGTACCCGATCACCGAAGACACCGGTCCAAAGGCCTCCAGCGAGTGGACCGGCTCGGCCTCGGCGTCGGCCCAGCTCAGCACCACGGGGGACATGAACGCACCGCCTTCGACGACGCCTGTGGCGCCGTCCGCACTGGTGACCGACGGCGAATCAAGCGTTCCGTACGCGAGCTCACCGCCGGCGTCGAGCATGGACTGCACGGCGGCCCGGACGTCGGCGAGCTGCTCAAGCGAGGCGAGCGCACCCATGGTGACGCCCTCGGCCCGGGGATCGCCGAGCACCACGCGCTGCTCCACCCGGGCGCCGATCGCTGAAACGACGGCGGGTACCAGGTCCTGCGGCACGATGGCACGGCGGATCGCGGTGCACTTCTGTCCGGCTTTGACCGTCATCTCGGTGACCACGGACTTGATGAACGCATCGAACTCCGGCGTGCCTTCCACTGCGTCGGGGCCGAGGATGGCGGCGTTCAGGGAGTCGGTCTCGGAAGTGAACCGTACGCCACCCAGCACCACGTTCGGGTGCGACCTCAGGGACTGGGAGGTGGATGCGGACCCGGTGAAGGCCACGAGGTCGCGGTAGTCCAGCACGTCCAGCAGCCCGCGGACGGAGCCGGAGATCAGCTGCAGCGAGCCCTTGGGCAGGATGTTTGATTCGATGATGGCCTTCACCACGGCCGCGGCGACGTAGCCCGTGGGCGTGGCCGGCTTGACGATGGTGGGGACACCGGCGATGAACGCGGGGGCGAGCTTCTCCAGCATCCCCCAGACCGGGAAGTTGAAGGCGTTGATCTGCACGGCGACGCCGGGGATCCGGGTGTAGATGTGCTCGCCGGCAAACGATCCGTCCTTGGACAGCACCTCCATGGGCCCGTCCACCACCACCTGGGCGTTGGGAAGCTCGCGCCGGCCTTTGGACCCGAAGGTGAACAGCACGCCGATGCCGCCGTCGATGTCGATCATCGAGTCGATCTTGGTGGCGCCGGTCTGCGCGGAGAAGGCGTAGAAATGCTCGCGCCGCGCGTTCAGGTACTGCGCCAGCTCCTTGAGTTTGAGGGCACGCTGATGGAAGGTCAGCTTGCCGAGTTCCGTCTGGCCTGTGGTGCGGCCGTAATCCACGACGGCGGCCAGGTCCAGGCCGTCGGTGCTCACCTTGGCCAGGATCTCCCCCGTGCTGGCGTCCCGGACGGGGACAGCGGAAGCCACCGAGCCGGCGTCGGGAGTCCACCAGGAGTCCTGTACGAAACTGGGGACGGTTTCCACGGTGTCCAGGGTGGCTTCGGGGGCGGCGGCAGTGGTGGTCATCGTTGACGGGTCCTTCCAACGGGGGACAAATCTGATCCGGCCAGAACATTACTGACCGTCCGTTCGGTAATATGTCTACAGTACATGAATGTGCCCCGCTGCACACTAGTGGCGATTGATACCGCATTGGGCGCCAATGCGGACCGACACTCAACGGAGGAGACCACATGACGCCGGAAGCGCGCGACACCAGACTGGCCGCACAAGCACCTGTGGGGCCGCCGGTTCCTGCGGGGCCGACGCCAGGGGAACTGTGGAAGATCACCCTCGGCGAGCTCGACGAGAAGATGGGCGTGAAGATCGTGGAGGAGTCCGTGGAGCGCGTCGTGGCGACCATGCCGGTGGAGGGGAACCGGCAGTCGTTCGGGCTGCTGCACGGCGGGGCTTCACTGGCCGTGGGCGAAGCCGTGGGGTCGTGGGCGGCGGTGATCCACGCCAGCACGCTGGGCAAGACCGCCGTCGGGGTGGACGTTTCAGCCACGCACCACCGGTCCGCCCGGGCCGGCCTCATCACCATCACCGCCACCCCCATCCACCTTGGCGGCACGCTGGCCACCCACGAGGTGCTGATCACCAACGAGTCGGGCCAGCGGCTCTGCACCCTGCGCATCACCAACATGCTGCTTGCGCCGCGGGCCTGACGCCGCAGCCGGGCAGAAGCCCCGGCTAGGCTGATCTGGTGACCGAGCTTGGCAGCCTGACACCCACGCTGATCGCGGTGGGCCTCCTGATGGTGCTGACGGCCGCCGTCCTCAGCGCTTTCCGGGTTCCGCATGCCTTCGCGCCGGCTCTCGCCATCCTCCGCGGCGCGGCGCAGCTCGCAGCCGTGAGCCTGATCCTGGGCGCCGTGATTGCCAGTCCCGGGTGGGTGGCCGTGGCGCTGGGTGTCATGTTCAGCGTCGCCGCCGTGACCGCCGCGCGCCGCCTCGTCTGGTCC
This sequence comes from Arthrobacter sp. NPDC056727, assembly GCF_042790555.1. Taxonomy (NCBI): domain Bacteria; kingdom Bacillati; phylum Actinomycetota; class Actinomycetes; order Micrococcales; family Micrococcaceae; genus Arthrobacter; species Arthrobacter sp. NPDC056727. The sequence goes on from NZ_JBHTZA010000014.1 coordinate 67,986, forward strand.
TGGCGCCGCCTCGCCGTTGTGGCCGGCTCGATGGCCGCCGGAGTCCTCGTGTCGCTGGTCGTCGTGTTCGGTACCGGCGCCATCGAGTTCACGTCCCGGTACGCGCTGGCGATCGGCGGGATCGTGGTCGGGAACTCGATGGCGATTGCGGGACTCGCCGGGCGCAGGTTCAACGAGGCCGTCATCGACCGCTGGGACCAGGTGGAGGGCTGGCTCGCGCTGGGAGCCACTGCCCGCCAGGCGACCCGCGAAATGGCCCGCAGCGCCGTGTACTCCGCGCTCATTCCAACGGTGGACCAGACCAAGACGACGGGCCTGGTCACGCTGCCGGGCGCCTTCGTCGGGGCGATTTTCGGCGGACTTTCGCCGCTGGAGGCTGGCCGGTTCCAGATCGTGGTGCTCGCCTCGATCATGGCGGCCGGGTCCGTCACCGCTATCCTGCTCATCAGTATGCTCGCCCCGGTCCGCGTGCGGCCCGCACCGCTCGGGTAGGCGGCCGCGCTCCGGCATTGGCCAAGGCCATCCCGGCCGCCCGCCGTTGACATTGCGCCGGCCGCTTTATACTCTGGCCGCTCCGGGCCAGAGGCAGCGGCACTCATGGGCCGGGCCTTGTCCGCCTCCCAGCAGGTGCAATTATGAGCACGCGAACCACACAGGCCGTCGCCGCGCTGGCGGCTGTCCTTCTGGCGGTCCTGCTGGCGGGCTGCGTCTCGCAGGCGAACCCTTCGACGCCGGGCACACATTACTACGTCAGTGCCGCGGGCAGCGACACCAGTTCCGGGACGTCCCCGCATACGCCCTGGCAGTCACTGCAGAAGGTCAATGACACGGAATTCAGCGCCGGCGACTCCATCAGTTTCCGCAAGGGCGACGAGTGGATCGGCAACGTCGTTCTGGACGAAAGCGGAACACCGGCGTCGGCCATCAGGCTGAACAGCTACGGAAACGGGAAACTGGCAACGATCACCAGCGGGGAGGGCGGAAACTGCTTCCGGCTGAACGGCAGTTACATCGAGGTGGACGGACTGCGGGCCACCAACTGCGGGTACGCGGGCTTCAACGTCTACGGCGACCACGTGGTGGTGCGGAATTCCGAGGCCTCGGACAACACCGCTGGAATCAAGGTGGGCACTGGCTCGGACTTCGGAAACTACTCCAACAACGTCCTGACGAACAACAACGTCATGAACGTCAACACCCCGGGGTCGCAGTGCGGCACCGCGGAGGCAGCCAACTGCACCGATGATTCCGGCGCGTTCGGCGTGCTGATCAACGGCAACGACAACGAGTTCGCCGGCAACACCGTCACCGGTTCCACAGCCTTCTCCTACGACTTCAGCCGGGACGGAAGCGCGTTCGAGATCTACAACGGCAGCCGGAACAACATCCACAACAACAAGGCCATCGACAACAACGTTTTCTCCGAAATCGGCCGCTCCAACGGCGCCGCCGACGGCAACGTTTTCCGCTACAACCTCATCCGTTCCTCCTGCGGGGCGGAATGCGCCGAAGCCGCGGGACTGATCATCCGCGGCCCCGGCACCCGGTTCGGCCCCACGAACAGCACCACGTTCGAATTCAACACGGTGTGGCTGAACGGCAGCCATTCGCGCGGCGTAGTCTGCCACGCTTCCTGCCCCTCCTCAACCGTCATCCGGGCCAACATCCTCGTTGCCGTGCGTGATGCCCTCTGGCTGGACGGATCCGGCTGGACGGAACAGTCCAACGTGGTCAACGGCCCCAGCAACGTCCCCTTGGACAACAGTTCGACGGCGGCTCCCGCAGAGTTCGTCAATCCTCCCGAGGACCTGCACCTCACCAGCGGCAGCCCGGCGATAGACCGCGCAGCCAACAGCCCGTCCGGGGTGGACCTGGATCAGGTGGCCGTACCGCAGAGCGGTCAATGCTCGGGATCCGGACAGGCCGACGCCGGCGCTTACGAATACAGGCCGCCCAACTGTTAGCGCGGTGGGCCAGTCCGGGCACTTCCGTCAGGTTCTTCCACGCGCTGCGGCGCGGGACGATAATCAGGTATCCGCTCTGCACACCAATGGAGGTGGTGGATGTGTCTGTTTACACGTTGGGTATCTGGCTCGTGAGGCCGGGCCGCGAGGACGACTTCGTGAAGGCATGGAAGGACATCGCCGAACGCACGCACAAGGAGCATCCCGGCGGGCACGGCCTGCTCATGCGTGACCGCGACGTGCCCAACCGCTTCATCAGTACCGGGCCATGGGCATCACTCGAGCAGGTGGAACAGTGGCGGTCATCGGCGACCTACACCGAGGGCATCGCGTCGATGCGGGACATTGTTGAGCACTTCGAGCCGCACACGCTGGACGAAGCCGCCACCATCGGCTGAGGCTGCGGCTCAGCGCCTCGTGCGGCGCCGCACGATCACCAGCACCAGGCCACCGAGCAGCAGGGCCACACCTGCCCCGGCCGCGGCGAGCGTGAGGCCCGATACCCCTGTGTCGGCGAGCATCGCCGGCGCTCCGGCCGGACCTGTGGCGCCGTCCGGTCCGGCAGCCGGAAGGGCGGCCACCACAGTCGGCTGGGGCGCGGGCTCAAGCACGGGCCGGCCGCCGTGGGCTGCGGCCGGCGGGGAAGCAGCCGGGGACACTGCGGTGTCCGGCGTGCCGGAACCGCCGGGGGCAGGCGCTGAGGATGCAGGTGCGGTGCTGAAGGTGCTCAGCCCGGAGCGGCTGAATCCGTTCACCGCCTGCGCGGTGAAGTGGTCGGCGGCGGCCGGCGCGCTGAAGGCCCAGTTTCCCCGGGCATCCACGTCCACGTCGAACGGTTCGCTGCCCGGAAAGCTGACCCGGACCCGGGTTCCCGCCGGAACATCAGTGGCCGGGGCCGCAGCCAGCCGCCCGATGATCCGCTGGCCGGCTGCGATCGGCCCTGCCGGCAGCGTTCCGGCCAGGACCGGTTTGTTCAGGAACAGCCTCAGCTGCACGCCCGGGAGGATGGACATTGAATCCTCGAGCGTGGCCGCGACGGCGAAGTTGTCGGCGGAATCGCTCGCGTTTCCCGCCGAATGCGTGCCCACGGCGTAATTGCCGCTGATCCACGGCCCGCCGGAATCACCGCCGCTGGATTCCACTGACGTGGAGAGGAATCCGCTGAAGGAACGCAGATCGGCAGGGTCGCCCGAGCCCCCGCCCACGACGTAGATCCCCACCTCGTCCACGATGCCGCATGACCATCCCGCGGTCCGTCCGGAACGGCAGACAGCCTGCCCCACGAACGGCGATGCCGTGCCCACGATCTTCACCGAGCCGGAGCCCAGGCTGGTGGCGTCCGCCCACGTGGTGGTTGCCGGGAGCGGGTCGAGGTCCTGCCGGATGGACTCGATGACCGCGATGTCGTTCCCCGGTGTGCCCGGGTTCTCCGGATCCGCGACCCAGGAGTTCCCGGGGCCGCCGAACTGGCTGAAGCCGAAAGTTCCGAGCTTCCCCGTGACCGCGTTTTCCGCCAGGAATCCGCCTGCGGGATCCCCGGCGGGCAGCGTCACCTCGGCGAGGCGCGCAGCGCCGTCGTCGGCACAGTGGCCGGCCGTGAGGACCAACGGCTCGCCGGTGGGGCTGAAAGCACTGAAGCCGGCGGAACAGACCACGCCGCCGTCGATCCGGTATCCCTGACCGCCGAAGAAGTCCTCTTCCGGCGCCAGGGGTTCGCCGTTCTCCAGGACCACGTTGGCGTACTGCCCCACGAATTCCGACGGCGATAGCCTCGCGCCGCTGTTGGGGTCCCCCGATGCCGGGTCTTCCGACGCCGGCGGCTGGGTCTGTGTGGGATGGGCGCCGCCCGCTTCAGTGCCGGCCGTTTCTGTTGCGGGCTGCGGTTCAGCCTGGGCCTCGTTCACGCCGCCCGTGCGGATGATGAACTTGCCGTCCGCCTCGACCACGGCCTGGAGCCCTGCCGGTCCCACCTCGCGGAGGTACGCCTGGTAGAGCTGCTCGACGCTTGCAGCATGAAGGTCGGTCCCGGCCGGCCCTGCTGCCGTGCGTCCGGCCGCCGGCTTTGGCGCATCGGTTGACGGGGCGGAGGCTTCCGAAGAGGGCGCAAGCACGAATTCCTCCCGGGCCTCTGGGTCGGCCCCGTTGAGGGAACCGACAGCCGTGGCGAGCGCGGGACCGGTTCCGGCAACCACAATTTTCCCGCCGCCCAGCCTGACCGATTCGAAGCCCGCCACCTTCCGGAGTGTATCCAGGGCAGCGGCCGCGCGTTTGCCCTGCTCCCCCGCGGCGTTGAATTCCTCGAGCGTCATGCCCAGGTCGCGCAGTACGGCGTCGGCAAGGCCCTCCGCCGGCACGCCTGCCGACGCCGGGGCCGCCGGACCCGCCGTCGGGGCAGCCGTCGGGGCGGCCGGGGAAGCCGGGGACGGCACCGCCGTCGGGGAAGCCGGGGACGGCACCGCCGGTGAGGTGGCCGCGCCGCCGGAGGCCGCCGCCGTCGTGCCTTCAATCGCAGCGCCTTCAAAGGCGGCGTATGCGGGCAACGGGGACAGGACAGCGCCCAGCGCAACCGCGGCTGAAAGCGCGAGTGCGCGCCGGAGCGCGGTGCCATGTGCGGGTGAAGTCACAGGGCAACCCTAGCGCCGAGGGCTGCGAGCACTGCTTCCAGTTCGGGCCCGGTGACGCCGTTCCGCAGCAGGAATTCCCGGGTGTTGAGCCCGCGCACGAAGTCCAGAACGCGCGCTCCGCGGGTTTCCAGGAGCGGGGCAAGGGTTGCCTCGTCGAGGTAGCGTTCGTGCGCATGCGGCGGCCACATGGTCCGGTGGCGTTCGTTGATGCTGCGCATGGCGGCCTGGTAGCAGGCCACGATCTCGGAATCGCTGGCGCCTGCAAGGTCCTGGAGCATGGCGGCGATCATGCCGCTGCGGTCCCTGCCGGCCGAACAGTGGATCACGACGCCCCCGGGAGCCGCCGCCACGGCTTTGAACACGGCGGCAAGCCGGTCCGGAAAGAGGCGGGCATTGGCAGCGTAGTGCGCGGGATCGTTCAGGTAGGGATCGCACAGCGCCTTGAACTCAGGGTTTTCGGGGTCTTCTGTGGGGGCGTGGACAACGTCAAAGCCCGCGAGCGCCTCGCCCACCTCCGGATCGCTGGGCCGGCGCTGCCGTTCGCCGGGGTTCCGGAGGTCGATGATCGTGCGGATCCCGTCGCGGTAGGCTTCCTGCCAGCCTGCCTCGGTGACCCATTCCCGCCGCCCCATCCGGTAGACAGAGCCAGCCACAAGCCAGGCGTTCACCGCCCCGTCCCAGCCGATCTGTCCCCTCGCGCTCACGGTGCCAGCTAACCACACCCGCCCCTGTGGCCGCACCCGTTTCGGGTCAGGGCGTTGACGGCGGGCGTACCCTTGGGAGACCAGCGCCGTACCGTGGCGTGATCGAGGATGGGGACTCTGATGACAGCCAAACAGCCTTTGCGACGGCGGTTCACCCGCCTCACCGGTGCCCTGGCGGCCCTGGTCCTGGCCTGCCTGACGGCAGCGCCGGCATCCGCGGACCGGTTCGATTCCTATGTGGCCCTGGGGGATTCCTATGCCGCCGGCCAGGGTGCCGGGCCGTACGCTGACGCGTGCCTGAGGAGCGGGCACGGCTACCCGGCGCTGCTGGACGCGGAGCGCAAGGTCACTCTGACGGGCAATGCAGCCTGCAGCGGCGCCACCACAAGCAGTGTGCGGGCAAACCAGATCCCGTCCCTGAGCAAGAAGGTGGACCTGGTGACCGTCACCGCGGGCGGCAATGACCTGGACTCCATTGGTGCGCTCGTGATCTGTTCGCAGGCCCCTGGCCAGCCGTGCACTGATGCGCTGGCCCAGCGGGCGGCCGTCCTGCAGACCGCCCTCGCCACCCCGGCGGCAAGCCCGTTCTTCCAGAACCTCCTCGCGATGCTGGAGGACGTCAAGGCGACGGCGCCGCGTGCCGACATCTACGTGACCGGGTACCCGCTGCTGTTCGAGCCCGGCGCCGGACCGGCCGCTGATCCAATCAACGGGCTGACGCAGCAGCTGAACGCGGTCATCGCCAAGGCAGCCAGCCAGGCGGACGGCGGGCGCTCGAAGGTTAGCTACGTGGATGTGTCGCCCGCGTTCGCCGGCCATGGAATCGGTTCCGCGCAGCCATGGATCGTGGGCCTGCCGCCGCTCTGCACGGCGTCCGCCACCTGCGGGACGTCGTCCGCGGATATCTTCCATCCCACGGCCGTTGGCTACGCCAGTGGTTACACGGCCGCGATCAGGGCAGCGCTGAACTAGTTTCCCGCAACTGGTTCCGGCAGCACCCGACCGGGCCCGGAATGCCCGCTCCAAGCCGGTGTGCCCGGCGGCGCGCGTGGCTAGGCTGGTGTCATGATCACGGTGTCGGGCACTGTCGCTTCTTCCCTGCCGGCGCGGACTGCGTTCGCCTACCTGTCCGCCTTCGAACACACCAGTGAATGGGACCCGGGCACGGCGGTCATGGACAAGCTGGCCGAGGGACCGGTCGCCGTCGGCCACCGCTACCACGCGGAGGCGCTGTTCCGGGGCAAACGCCAGCCCATCGAGTATGAGGTCGTCGAATTGTTCGACAACCACATCAAGCTCCGGGGCGAACACCGGAACCTCGTGGCCTTTGACTCCATCGATGTGCGCTCGCTCAGCTCCGGCTCCGAGATCGTGTACACGGCGCAGTTCAGCATCAACTGGCCCTACAAGCTGCTGCAGCCGTTCCTCGCGCCGCAGTTCATGAAGCTGCGCGACCCGGCACTGAACGGGCTCCGGCAGAAACTCGAATCGCTGTAACCGGGCCGCAAGTCAGCACAGGAGGACCCCGTGAGCAGTCAGAACCCCGACCCCCTCGAAGACCGCCTCACCGGCTTGGAGCCAGGCGGTGGAGTGCCGCCCGGGGAAACACCTCCTGCCGAAGCCTCCACCGGCGGACCACAGGGGCACGACGAGGGAGGGCCACCGCGCGGAACCCAGGTGGCTGTGCTGGTGCTGATTGGCATCGTGGTGCTGCTGTGCCTGCTGTTCTTCGTCGGCTACATCATCAGCCTGTTGTAGGTGGCGCCAGGTCCGTCCGGGCCGGTCCTTCAGCGGGTCATTCCGCCCAGTCGAAGAACCCCTTGCCGGTCTTGCGGCCCAGCTCGCCGCGGGCCACCTTGTCCCGAAGGATCTGCGGCGGCGCGAAGCGCTCCCCCAGCGTCGAGTGCAGGTACTCGGCGATGCCCAGGCGGACGTCCAGGCCCACGATGTCGGTGGTCTTCAGCGGTCCGGTGGGGTGCTTGTACCCCAGCACCATGGCGGCGTCGATGTCCTCCGCGGAGGCCACCCCCTCCTCCACCATGCGCATCGCCTCCAGTGCAATCGCCACGCCCAGCCGCGACGACGCGAACCCCGGAGCATCGTTAACGACGACGGCGGTCTTGCCGAGTGCTTCCGTCCAGCCTTTCGCCTGGGCCGCCAATTCAGCCGACGTCTCCTTGGCCACCACCACCTCAATCAGGGTGGAGGCGGGCACGGGATTGAAGAAATGCAGCCCCACGAAACTGGCCGGCCGCTGCAGCTGGGCGGCGAGATCGGTGACCGACAGCGAGGACGTATTGGAGGCGAGGAAGGCATGGGCGGACAGCTGCTCCTCCACGGCTTTCAGGGCACTGACCTTCAGCTCGAAATCCTCCGGAACGGCCTCCACCACCAGCCCGCAGCCGGCGAAGACGGCGTAATCGGTGGACGTGCTGAACCGGGCCAGCACCTCCTCCGGGGTTCCGTCCAGAACGCCGCGGGAAGCCGACTTTGCCACGGCATCGGTGACCCGGGTGCGGGCGCCGGCGGCAGCGTCGCCGTCGCGCTCCACCACCACCACGGTGGCACCTCTGATGAGGAAGGCGTGGGCGATCCCTGCGCCCATCCGGCCGCCACCGAGGACGCCGACGTGCTGGGGAATGGCGGTCATGAGTTGGTCCCGTCTGTGGTGCCGTTCTTTTTGTTGTTCCTGTCGGTGCTTTTCCTGTCCAGGAAAGCCTGCATCCGGTCGAACTTGGCCTGCGACTCGAACAGGATGCCCTGCGCCAGCTGGTCGATGACCGGATGCGCCTCGGCCGGCGCATGGAACACCGACTTGGTGATCCGGACGGCCAGCGGATCCTGCCCGGCGATCCGGTCGGCCAGCCGGTGGGCGGCGTCCATCAGCTCGGCGGGCTCGTGGAGTTCGGTGACCAGGTTGACGGCGAGGGCCTCCTCGGCCTTAAGGACCCGGCCGGCCAGCAGGATCTCCTTGGCCACCGGCTCCCCCACGAGTTCCTTCAGCCGCCAGCTGGCGCCGGCAGCCGCCAGGATGCCCAGTCCGGTTTCCGGGTTGCCGATCCGCACCGCCGGGGTGCCGATCCGGAAGTCTGCGGCGTACGCCAGTTCGGCGCCGCCGCCCAGGCAGTAGCCGTCCAGCGCGGCGATCACCGGCATTGGCAGCCTGGCGATCCGGACGAAGATGGTGGAGTTGATGCCCTGCAGAGCGTCGTCGCGGCGCCGCTCCCGCAGCTGGGCGATGTCCGCACCGGAGGCAAAAACGCCCCCGGTGCCGGCGATGATGAGGACCTTGGGGTTCCTTTCCAGCGCGGCGCAGACGGCATGGAGCTCATCCACCATCTGCTGGTCGATGGCGTTGCGGACGTCCGGGCGGTTGAGGAGCACCACCACGCGGTCCCCGCGCTCTTCGACCAGGAGGGTGCTGAACCCGTGGGTGCTCAAGTGTCCGTTGGTGCTGTCCTGTCCCGGCACTACACGCGCTCCAGCAGCATGGCCGTGCCCTGGCCCACGCCGATGCACATGGTGGCCAGGCCGATCCGCGCGTCCTCGCGCTCCATCCGGCCCAGTAGGGTAATGGCGATCCGGGAGCCGCTGGAACCCAGCGGGTGCCCCAAGGCGATCGCACCGCCGTCGTTGTTCACAATGTCCGGGTCCAGCCCCAGGCGGCGCACGCTGGCAAGGGACTGGGTCGCAAAAGCCTCATTAAGTTCGACGGCGCCAAGGTCACCGACGCTGAGCCCGCTCCGCTTGAGCACCTTCTGGGTTGCCGGAACCGGGCCGATGCCCATGATTTCCGGCTCGCAGCCGGCAGACGCGCCGTCGATGATGCGGGCGCGGGGCGTAAGGCCCAGCCGCTGGACCGCTGCCTCGGAGGCGACAATGATGGCGGAGGCGCCGTCGTTGAGGGAGGACGAGTTGCCTGCCGTGACCACCGAGCCGCCGGGGACCACCGGGCGCAGGCCGGCCAGGACGTCCATGGAGGTGCCGGCGCGGGGCCCCTCATCTGTGTCAACGACCGTCTCGGCCTTGCGGGTCTTGACCGTCACAGGGACGATCTCCTCCTTGAACCTGCCCGCTTCAATGGCCGCGAGCGCCCTTTCGTGGGACCGGACGGCGAAGGCATCGGCGTCCTCGCGGGAGATGTTGTCCACGCGGCCCACCTCTTCGGCGGTTTCCGGCATCGAGAAGGTCATCTTGCCGTCGCGGGACAGCTCGCCCTTCTTGAACAGCGGGTTCACGAAGCGCCAGCCGATGGAGGTGTCGAAGATGTCCCCGGGCTTCGCGAAGGCCGTCTGGGGCTTCTCCTGGACCCAGGGCGCGCGGCTCATGGACTCCACGCCGCCGGCCACCACGATGTCCGCGGCCCCGGACTTGATCATCTGGCTGGCCATGATGATGGCGCTCAGGCCCGAGGAGCAGAGCCGGTTCACGGTGATGCCGGGGATGTGCAGCGGCAGGCCGGCGAGGATGGTGGCCATGCGCGCCACGTTGCGGTTCTCCTCGCCGGCACCGTTGGCGTTGCCGAGGATGACCTCGTCGATGGCGTCCGGATCCACGCCCGCCCTGGCCACGGCCTCGCGGACCACCAGCGCGGCCAGATCATCGGGCCGGACCGCCGAGAGCGCTCCGCCGTATCGTCCTACCGGGGTGCGGGCACCGCCGACCAGAAAAGCCTCGACCATGAGAACATCCTTTTCGCAGAAGCTGGGCCGGAAGCGAATAAATTACCGACCGTTCGTTCTATAAAGATTACACGGTGACGGCAACCGGTCAACGGGGATGGAGTTTTTGTCCATTTGTCGCGGGTTAGGGTGCGGCAAAGTCGTGACAAATGGACAAAAACTCCTCCCGCCCGGCTGAGGGTCAGCCCTCGTAGCCGCAGATCGCGGCCACCTTGTCCGCCGAGGCGCTGCTTTCGTCGAAGGTGTAGCCCACCCACTCCCTGGCGAGGCGGCGCGCCAGTTCGAGGCCGATCACGCGCTGGCCCATGCACAGGACCTGGGCGTTGTTGCTGAGCACCGCCCGCTCCACGGAGAAGGAGTCGTGGGCTGTCACGGCCCGGACGCCCTTGACCTTGTTGGCCGCAATCGCCACCCCAAGGCCCGTGCCGCACACCAACAGTGCCCGGTCCGCTGCGCCGCTGGCAACCATGCGTGCGGCCTCAACGGCCACATGCGGGTAGGCGGTGTGGCCGTCGGCATCCACGCCGACATCGACGACGTCGGCCACGAGGCCGTGTGCGGCCAGATCGTTTTTCAGGGCTTCCTTGTATTCGAAGCCGGCGTCATCGCAGCCGACGACGATTCTGAGTTTTTCTGTCATTTGGGATGAACCTTTCGGAGTGGTCAGGAGGCCAGTGTCCCGCTGCGCAGGCCGGCGAGATCCCGGACCAGCAGCGCGAACGAGGTGGCGCCGGCATCAGGGGTGCCAACGGATTTTTCCGCCAGGGGGCGGGCACGGCCGAGCCTGGGCCGCAGGGACGCCGTCGCTTCAGCCTGTTCCACGGCCACCTCGGCGGCCGCCAGCCAGGCGGCAGCGAAGGAGCTTCCCTTCCCGACGCCGTCGGCCAGTTCGCCGGCGAACGGCAGCAGCGCGTCCACGAGGGTCTTGTCCCCCACCGCCGCGCGGCCCAGGTCAAGGATCGCACCGGAAAAGGCCTGGACCGCAGCCACGAAGTCCTCGCCCGTGTAGGCGTCCTTCCCGTCCGTGAGTGACTGGCCGGCCGCTTCGAGGGCGGCTCCCCACAGCACTCCGGAGGTGCCGCCGGCATGCTCGGCCCAGGCCTGGCCGGCCGACTGCAGCAAGAAAGCCGCGCCAGCCCCGCCGTCGTACGCCGCGCGGGCAGCCGCAAGAGCGGCGTCAATGCCCTTGACCATGCCGCGGCCGTGGTCGCCGTCCCCCGCCACAGCGTCGATCTCGCCCAGGCGCGCCTCGTTGGCGTGCAGGCTGGCGGCCATGCTTTCGAGGGCACTGAGTGCCGTTCCGGCAAGGACGACGGCGGCCGGGCTTGCTTCCGGGATGGCCCGGGTTTCCCGGACCCCGCCGCCCGTGTCCTGCACGTAGCCGGCCGCGGCCGCGATCGGAGCCCGCTGCTTCCGGAAGGCAGGGGTGTACGCGTCGGCTGTCCAGAACGTCTCGAGCTCGTCGTCCAGCCACATCAACGTCAGCGACACGCCTCCCATGTCCAGGCTGGTAACGAGTTCGCCGACTTCGGCGTCCACCACGTCCAGCCCGGCTTCCCGCAGCAGCCGCGCCACCGTGCCCCAGAGGAGGAACAGCTCCTCGTACTTGGTGGTGCCAAGCCCGTTCAGGATGGGTGCCACCCGCCTGCCGGCCCTCTGGGGTGCGGCCTCCAGCAGGGACGTGACCATGAGCTGCGCAAGTTCGGCGGCCGGGGGCATGGCCTGGTCGCGGATGCCCGGCTCCCCGTGGATGCCCAGCCCGAGGCCTAACTGTCCGTCCGGCACCGTGAACAGCGGCCGTTCGGCCCCCGGCATGGTGCAGCCGGAGAACGCGACGCCGATGGTCCGGGTGGCAGCATTGGCGGCACGCCCGGCACGCTCAACACCGTCGATATCCAGCCCTGCCCCCGCAGCGGCGCCGAGCACCTTGAAGACGGAGAAGTCGCCCGCAATACCCCTGCGCTTGTCCTCATCGGCAGCGGACGCGATGTCGTCCGTGACCACCACGATCCGGGTGTCGATGCCCTCCTTGCGCAGGCGCTCCGCGGCGATGCCGAAGTTCATGTTGTCCCCGGCGTAGTTGCCGAAGGTCAGGACAACGCCCCGCCCTTGGTGGGCAGCCTTCGCCACCGAGTACACCTGCGCCGCCGACGGTGACGTGAACACGTTTCCCACGACGGCGCCCGTGGCGAAGCCGCTGCCCACCAGGCCGGCAAAGGCGGGATAGTGCCCCGAGCCCCCGCCGACGACGACGGCCACCTGCGGTTCGCCGGTGCGCAGCGCCACGGCCCCGCCGGGGACGCCGCGGAGGCGGTCCGCGTAGAGCTCAAGGAAGCCGGCGAACTGGTCTTCGGCGAATTCGGCGGGATCGTTGAAAATCCTGGTCATGGGGATTGCTCCAAAATCTGGGTATTGATGGTCTTAGTGGTGGCGGGCGCCGGTGCTGTCCTCCGGCACTTTGAGGAAGGTGGTGAGGACGAAGGCGACGCCGTAGAGAGCCACGAAAGCCCAGACCACGCCGGCGTTTCCGCCCCAGGGAAGGACAGCCGCAACGACGGCTGCGCCGAGGAACGCCGCTCCGCCCGCAGCCGTGGTGTACATCGCCATGGCCGCGCCCTTGTGCTCGGGGGTCAGTGCGGGCATGATCGCGCCCATCGGCACGAAGCCCGCCAGCAGGATGCCAAACACCACGCCGGCGAGGACGGACAGCCAGTAGCCCCAGTCGGAGCCGGGGGCAACCAGGTGCGGAACGTACCACCAGGCCAGCAGGCCGGCGGCAGAGCCGACGACGCCGAACCAGCGGACGGTGCGCTGCCATCCCCATTTGTCGCCAATGGCGCCGAACACGGCGTTGAAGGAAATGTTGGATGCGTACACGATGACCGTCATCATCAGCCATTGCGTCTGGGACCAGCCGAGTTCACCGCTGATCACGCCGGGCAGGATGACGAACATGCCGTACTGCGGCGCGGTGTTGATGAGCCGGACGATGAACCCGGTGAGGATCTTCGGTTCCCGCGCCAGGAGGCGGATGCCGCCTGTCAGGACTGCCGCCGTCGACTCCCCCTCGGGGGCGAGCCGCCTGCCGCCGCGCTCCTCCCGGACACCCAGCCGGGCGATGAGGAAGCCGGCCGTGACCAGGCCGATGGAGGCGGCCATGGTCAGGGACTCGCCGGCGTGGCCGCCGCCAAACAGCGGAATGAAGGTCAGGGCAAAAAGGGAGCCGAACGTGGGCAGGCCGCCGGTGAACATGACGTAGAACCAGCCGACGGCGGTTCCGTTGCTTTTCCGTGGCGCTACGGTGTTGATCCAGACCAGGAACGCGAAGGCGAACAGCGGATAGCCGAGGCCCCGAAGAAAGTAGCTGGCCATGATGCCGGGGGTGAACCCTGCATTCAGGCTGACCAGGAACAGGATCTCGAACGTGACCCAGGCGGCGAAACCGAGTGCCATGACGCGGCGCGGCCCCACAAGGTCCGAAAGGGCGCCGGAGAGGTACGAGGCGACCGTCACCGCGACGCCGTACATGGTGATGATGGTGGGGACCAGCATGGCCTGGCCGCCGAGCGCCGCCGCCATGTGCGGGGCGATGAAGTTTGACTCGACGCCGTTGCCGGTCATGAAGACCAGTACGCCGAGGAAGCCCCACCGCAGTGAATGCGGAATGCCGAGCCGGTCGAGCAGCCGTTCCCGCGAGGCCGCGGGCGTTGCAAATGTGGTCATGGAAAAACGCCTTTGTTTTGGGGGAGGATGTGGGTTCTTGAGGGCCGGCGGGACCGAGGCCCCGCCGGCCGCTGAGGTCAGCGGGCTGCGCCGGGAAGGATCGAGACCTTGACGGAGGCACCAGCGGTGTCGCCCACGAGGTCCAGGGCGTCCTGGAACCGGTCCAGGGGGAACTGGTTGGTGCAGATCTCGTCCATGGGCAGGATGCCCGATTCGATCATCTTGATGGCGGCCGGCCAGCAGTGGGGGCCAAGATGCGCGCCGCGGACGTCGAGTTCCTTGTCGTCGCTGATGATGGACCAGTCCACGGAAACGTCCGAACCGAAGACCGAGTACTCGACGTACGTGCCCAGCTTCCGGAGCAGGTTCAGCCCCTGGCCGACGGCCGAGGGATGCCCCGTTCCTTCGATGTAGACATCGGCGCCGTAGCCGTCCGTCATGTCCTTGACCACCTGCACGGCGTCTTCACGCCCGACGTTAATGACGGCGTCGGCACCGCATTTCCGGGCGAGGGCCAGCTTGTCGTCCGACATGTCCAGCGCGACCACTTTCAGCGGGCTCTTGGCCTTGGCACCGGCGATCATGCCAAGCCCGATCGGACCGCAGCCGGCGATCACCACGACGTCGTTGAACTGGATGTTGGCCCGTTCAACGGCGTGCAGCGAGCAGGACAGCGGTTCGGCGAAGGCCGCATGCTGGGGTGCCAGCTCCTTGGAGACCTTGTGCGCCCGGGCGTTGGGCGGGACCACCAGATAGTCGGCCATGGCTCCGTTGTAGTTGCGGAAGCCGAACATGTCGTGCGGGCCGCACATCCAGTACTGCCCGCGCTGGCAGTACCGGCATTCCTCGCAGGGCACGATCTGCTCGCAGGCAATGCGGTCGCCGAGCTCCAGTCCGTGATGGGCCAGGGCAGCCGCCCCGCCGCGCACGATGGTTCCGACGAACTCGTGCCCGGGAGTGACCTCCTTCTGGGCCCAGGCGGGACGGTTCTCATCGCCCCAGAACTTTGCGGCCCCGTGGTAGCACTTGAGGTCGCTGGCACAGACACCGACGGCTTCGACCTTCATGAGCAGCTCATCCTCGCCGGGGACCGGGGTTGGCACCTCTTCGAGCGTGTAGTTTTCCGGCCCGTGGCAAATGACTGCCTGCATTACGGCCGGCACAACGGCGTCCGCTGCTACCTGTTCTTCGTATGTGGTTGACATGGTTCCCTCCTCGGAACGTGTGACCTGCGTCAATGAACCCAGTCTGGAATTGTTGTGAACAAATGTCAAGAACAAAATTTCTAGCTGCTCGGTGACGTGAAATTTTGTTCAGGAGTCCGGTATGATGAAGGCATCTGACACGCAACGAAGGGGACGGATCGATGCGGGACGCCACGGACGGCCCGGCCGGCGCCGGCAGCAAATTTCCGCTGGAGATGCTGTACCAGGCCGCCAGGATGTATTACCTGGACGACGCCAACCAGGTAAAGATCTCCGAGGCCCTGGACGTCTCCCGCCCCACCGTCAGCCGCCTCCTGGCGGAGGCACGGCGGATCGGGCTGGTCAAAATCGAGGTCGTGAACCCGTCCCGGCACGCCTCCGAGTCCCTGGGCACCGAGCTCTCCGATGCCCTCTCGCTCGAGAAGGTCTACCTGGCCGACGGCGACCAGTCACGCCGGCTTCGGGTGGGGCTGCTCCCCCAGGTCTCCGAGGCGGTCGCGGACATGGCACTGGCCCCCGGCGACATTCTGCTCGCCTCCTCGGGCAGGACCATCTATGAACTCAGCCAGGCCGTGCTGCCGAAGCTTCCCGGCGTGCTGGTTGCCCCCAGCGTCGGAGGCCAGACCGAGCCGGAACCCTGGTACCAGACCAACGAAATTGCCCGCGCCCTGGCAGAACATGCCGGTGCGCACCCCGCCTTTCTCTGGACACAGGCGCTCCCCTCCCCCGAAATGCATCAGTTCCTGCAGCAGGATCCGGACTTCCGGAGGATCCAGCGTCTCTGGGAGTCAGCCAAGGGCGCGCTCCTGGGCGTCGGCGCGCCGCCCACCACCAGGAGCTCCATTTCGCGCTTCATTCCCAAGGACGATGATTCCCTGGCCCGCGCCGTGGGAGACATCTGCCTGAACTTCTTCGACGTTCGCGGAGACCGCGTTGAGTTTCCCGGCAGCGACCGGGTGGTGGCCACGTCGCCGGAGATTCTGCACGAGATCCCGCACACGGTCGGTGTTGCCGTGGGAACCGAGAAGGCCAGCAGCATTGTGGGCGGGGCGAGGGGCGGCTACTTCCGGAAGCTGGTCACCGACGCGGTCACTGCCCGGGCCGTACTGGACTACCTGGCGGCCTGATCCAGGCCCGCATTAGATCACGCCCGCGGAAAACCAGCCGTTCTTTCCTGCATCCGGGCCAGCGCGTGCATGTGCTCGCGGTTGCTCGAATAGAGGCCGCAGTAGGTTCGGTACATCTCCTCGTAGACACCTGAAGTTTCCGGCCTCGGATCCACCTGCCCAGATGCCTGCATCCAGTCGGTGTCCGGCGCCACGGCCCCGGCACCCACGGCGGCCAGCAGGGCGTCGCCGTAGCTGGCCCCGATGGTCACACGGGGAACAATCTGCGCCCTGCCGGTGACGTCGCTGGCGATCTGGGACCACAGCCGCGCCTGGAGCCCGCCGCCCACGGCCAGCAGGCGCGAGACCGGCTCCCCCGCTTCCTCCACCAGGTCCAGCGTCTGCCGCAGGCCCAGGCAGACGCCCTCGAGCGCCCCGCGTAGGAGGTGGCCGCGCCCGTGCCTGAGTGTCAGGCCCGTGATCATTCCCCGGGCGTCAGGGTCCAGGATGGGGGTCCGTTCACCGGCGAAGTAGGGCAGCACCAGCAGGCCCTCGGCGCCGGCGGGCACTTGGGCGGCTTCCTCCAGGAGCTCGCCCATCGGCGCCCCGCCCATGATTTGCTGCAACCAGGTCAGGAGGCTTCCCGAGGTGGCCATTCCGCCGGACAGCGTCATCGAGCCGGGCTCAACGCCGGGAACCGGCCACAGCCGCGGATGGCTCCTGAACGCCCTGAGCCGCTGCACAAAAAACATGGTGGAGCCATACATCAGCATGGTGTCCCCGGGCAGGCGGACCCCCACACTGTGCGCCTCCACCCAGGCGTCCACCGTTCCCGCACAGACGGGCGTGCCCGCGGGGATGCCTGTCAGTGCCGAGGCTTCCGGAGTGACGTTGCCGGCTATGTCGGCCGGCCACAGCAGCCGGGGCAGCGGCAGGTGCCCGGCCACGGCGGCGGCCCGGTCTTGGATCCACTCCAGCTTGTGGATGTCATACAGGGGATCGCACTGGCCGGCCGTGGGGTGGTCCATCACGTATTCGCCGGTGAGCTTCTGCACCAGGAACGAACTGCAGGAGTACCAGTACCGTGCGGCAGCAAACGTCCGGGGTTCGTTCCTGGCGATCCAGCGCAGCTTTGGCCCCACCGATTGCGACGACAGGGCCTTGCCGCCGTCAGCCTCGATCCGCTCCGCGCCGAATTCGTCGTTGAGCTCGTCAATCTCGCTGGCAGCCCTCGTGTCCACGCCGTAGAGGATGGCCGGCCGCAGTGGCACATGGTTGGCGTCTGTGACAACGAGGCACGGCCCCATGCCGCTGACCGCCACCCCGGCAAGGCGCCGCGGGTCCTGCCGAGCGAACAGCTGCCCGCAGAGCTGCCGGACTTCAGCCCACCATGTTTTCTCCGCATCGAATTCCACCCAGCCCGGCCGCGGCAGGGAGGCACTGTGGTGCACGGTGGCGGAGTCAAGGATCGTGCCGTCGGACGTGGCCAGCACGGCTTTGCTGCTGCCGGTTCCTATGTCGAGTCCGAGGAACAACCGGCGACCACCTCCCTTGTGGGGCCCGCTGCCGGGCACTGGGGCCATCGTATCCTGAGGCGGAAGCCTGTCCGCCTGCCCGGAAAGTGCCGCCTCAGGCCACCACCACGCCCAAATGCGCCGCCAGCAGCGGGGCCAGGAGCCCCAGCTGGTACTCGTCGATCACAAGGCCGGACAGGCTGCCCAGCCCGCTGATGCTCCGGAACCCGGTGCCGCGCAGGTCGAAGTCCTTCAGCTTTGCCCCCGTGAGGTCCAGGCTTCCGATGGTGCAGTTTTTCAGGGCCACCCGCGCCACGGTGGCGGAGCCCAGGTCCAGTTCGCTGATGATGCAGTCGCTGATTTGCACGTCAGCCAGCCGCGAGCCCCGAAGGTTCAGGTAATCCAGCTTGCCGCCGTCGATCCGCACCGACTGCCAGCCGCTCTCATAAAGCTCCGCCGATCCCCACCTGGGGTTGCTGAAGACGACGTCGTGCATGGTGGAGCGGGCGGCGTTGAGGACGGGGGCGTAGGCTTCCCCGACGACGCAGTCCCGGAAGGTGGCGCCCCGCAGCTGCGCCTCGTTGAAGGAGACGCCGGCAAATTCGCATTCCGCGAAGGTGATGCCGCTGAGCTCCAGCCCGTCGGCGTCCGCGCGCCTGAACCGCGTGCCGTCGTACCGCTCCGCGCGCCTGAAGTCCGGAGCACCGTCCTCCCGGAGGCCGTCGAGCCGGACGGGAGCCAGCCTCGGTGCCGTGATCTTTGACGCCGCACCCTGGCGGGGTTTGCCCGCAGCCCTTCCCGCCACTACAGCTGCTCCGCTTTCGCCGCGATCTCGGCGAGATCCTTCGCCAGGGCCTTTCGCGTCAGGTTCAGGCCCATCCGCCCGAACAGGGCAAGCATGAGGCGGCTGAGCAGGGTGGGCCGGAGGACCTCCGCCCCGAAGGTCATGGTCAGGTCAGTCCCGCCGCCGCGCTCCGCCAGCGTGAACCGGGAGGTGTAGTCCGCTCCGCCCTGCAGGGCCTTCACCGTTGTGCTGCGCGGCGGATCCGCCTGGGACACCCACATCTCCACGGTCTCGCGCCGGCCCAACATGGACCGCGTTTCCTTCCACCGGGTGCCTTCGCCGTACGGCCCCTCGCTGACCATCTGGATGGACTCGACCCCGGATAGCGTGCCAGCGGACCCGGGAACATCCGAGATCACCGCCCAGACTTTTTCCGGGGTCGCGTTCACGTGCTGTGTCAGGCTGATGCTGTGGTCCATGCCTTCGAGCCTAGCCGCGGGGCCGGACATTTGGGCGCCGCGACCCCGGCCGGGCGGCGCTGCACGGGAGGCCCCGCAGGAAATCCGCACCATGTCTTGAAATAGTAAGCATGCTTCGTGTTAGGCTGAAATGGCTTTGTCAGATCAACCGGCGACGGAAGGTGGTGCCCCTCATGGGTATCGGAGACAAGATCCAGAACGCTGCAGAGGACTTCGGCGGTAAGGCGAAGGAAGCGGCAGGCAACGCGACGGACAACGACCGGCTGAAGGCAGAGGGCCAGAAGGACCAGGTGGTTGCCGACGCCAAGAAGGTCGGCGAAGACGTCAAGGACGAATTCAAGCGGGACTAGCACACCACCTGCACAACGGCGACGCCGGACTCCCTTGGGGGGAGCCCGGCGTCGCCGTTTCTGCTTTCAGGTCGCGCCTGGCGGCCCGCCAATGCCGGCCCGTGCGAGACTGGGCCGGTGACCCTCATAGACCTCAGCGGCTCAAGGACCGCCGGCGGTTCCCCAAACCTTCGCGGCTACCTCGCCACGCCCGCAGGCAACGGCCCCTTTCCCGGCGTCGTGATGATCCATGAGGCGTTCGGCCTCACCGACCAGATCCGCCGCCACGCCGACCGGCTGGCCGGGGCCGGCTACCTCACGCTCGCCGTCGACCTTTACAGCGACGGCGGCCCGCGCCGCTGCCTGGTGGCCACCATGAAATCCATGGTCACCGGTGAAGGCCGGGTCTTCGCCGACATCGCCGCCGCCCGGTCCTGGCTCCGGGCGTCGCCCCTCTCCAGCGGCAGGACGGGCGTCATCGGCTTTTGCATGGGCGGCGGCTTCGCGCTCCTCGCTGCCAGCGACGGCTTTGACGCGGCTTCGGTCAACTACGGCCGGCTTCCCCGCGACCTGGAGGCTGCGCTTCAGGGCGCCTGCCCGCTCGTCGCGAACTACGGCGCCTGGGACCGCACCCTGCGCGGCGCCGCGGCCAGGCTGGAGGCGGCCCTGGATGCGGTGGGCGTCGAACATGACGTCAGGGAATTTCCGACGGCGGGCCACTCCTTCCTGAACGACCGGGAGGAAGGGCCGCGGGCACTGCGCCCGCTGGCGCGGGTGATGGGGATCGGCCCGGACCCGGCAGCCGCCCCGGAGGCGTGGCGCCGGATCGAGGACCACTTCGCGAAGCACCTTAAGGCCTAACAACCACAAAACGACGGCGGCGGGCCGCCTTCCGCAAAAGGTGACCCGCCGCCGTCGCGATCAAAACAGGAAGCTAGCTGAAGAGTTCGCTCTTCGGCTCGTTGTTCTTGACCTTCTGCCAGCCCAGCCACAGCACCACGGCGAAGAACGGGATGCTGGCGAGGGTCCAGAGGCCCAGCAGGAAGACGTCGCCCGTGGCCTTGTCCGTCATGGTGTCGAAGCCGATCAGGACAGTGATGGCCAGCAGCGCCACGAGCCCGGCCCAGCTGGTCCACGGCGAACCCGGCATGGGCAGGCTGGAGACGTTGCCCTTCTTCTTGCGCAGCGCGATCTGGCTGGCGAAGATCGAGCCCCACGTGAAGATCACGCCGATCGAGGCGGTGTTCAGGGCGAGGTCGAACGCGTGCGAGCCGCCCAGCCAGATGTTCAGCAGGATGCCCACGAGGTACACGGCGGCGATGGCCAGGATGGCGGCGTACGGCACGTGCCGGCTGGACATCTTGGTCAGCCATTGCGGGGCGTGGCCGTTGTTGGCCATGGTGCGGAAGATGCGGCCGATCGAGTACAGGCCGGAGTTGCAGGAGGACAGCGCGGCGGTGATGACGATCATGTTCATGACGTCGCCCATCCACGGCAGGCCCATCTGCCCGAACACGGTGACGAACGGCGAGATCCCGGCCTTGTACTGGTCCGAGGGCAGCAGCATGGCCAGCAGGGTCACGGAACCGACGTAGAACACCACGATGCGGAGCACGACGGCGCGGATCGCCTTGGGCACCTCGCGTTCCGGGTTTTCCATCTCGCCGGCGGTGATGCCCACGAGTTCGATGGCGTTGTAGGCGAAGATGACGGCATTGAGCACGAGGATCATCACCAGGGCGCCCTTGGGGAACATGCCGCCGTCGCCGGCGAAGAGGTTCACCGGGGACGCGTGGCCCGCGCCGACCTTGGCGTTGGTGATCACCATGAACGAGCCCACGGCCAGGAACATCACAATGGCACCCACCTTGAGGCAGGACGCCCAGAACTCGAATTCACCGAACGCCTTGACGCTGAGCAGGTTCACGGCCACCAGCAGCACCAGCGCTGCGATGGCGGAGAGCTCCACCGGGACGTTGGGGAAGAAGAACTGGAAGTAGAGGCCGATCGCGATGAGCTCCGCGATGCCGGTCATGGCCCAGTTGATGAAGTACATCCAGCCGGACAGGTAGGCGCCCTTCTTGCCGAACAGCTCGCCGGCGTAGCTGACGAAGGAGCCGGAGGTCTGGCGGTACATGATGAGCTCGCCGAGGGCCCGCATCAGCAGGTAGGCGATGACGCCGGCGATGGCGTAGGAGAAGATCAGCGCGGGGCCGGTGGAGGCCAGGCGGCCGCCGGCTCCCATGAAGAGGCCGACGCCGATGGCGCCGCCCATCGCGATCATGGTGACGTGGCGCCGGCTCAGGGTCTTCTTGTAGCCCTCGGCGCTGAGGGTCGAGTCGACGGCGGCGGATGGAGCCGTCGGGCTCATAAGTTCTGTGGGGGTACTTTGAGGCACAACTGTTCCTTGTAGGTCGGGGGTTTGCCTTGGGTAAGGGCACTGCCGGTTCCGGAACCTGGAGTTTTTGTACAGATAATTCGACTTTTAGCCCCTCTTGAGGACGGTATCTGTACAAAAACTCGTGAAGCATCGAAGGTTCGCACGGCCCATCCATCGTACAAGATTTCCGGGCAGCTCCGTGACGGGGGCAACATTCCGCACGCCCCGGGCCCCTTTTGGGGCCCCTCACGCTTTGCCCGCGTCCGCCGGCGAAACTGTAATTCGAATGGAGAAAACCCTCCCTCCGGGGCCTCTGTTGCGGCTACTCTGGGCACCATGGCCGGGGATCCGTTTCCGGCCATGGCATCCGCACCGTCTCATGCGGGCGCCGGCACTCGCGCCATGTTTTCAGGGGGGACTATGAGAAAGAGAGCACTACTGCTGCCGGCGGCCTTGCTGCTGGCGGCCTCGGGGTGTTCCGGCGGGGGCACAGCCCCTCCCGGAAACGGCCCCAGCGCTTCACCATCACAAACAAGTACGACGGCGGGGTCCCAGCCGCCGTCGGAATCCTCACCACCCACCACGGCCCCGTCCCTGCCCACCGACGTGTCCTCGTCGCTGAACGCGATCGACGCCCTCCAGGAGCACACCTGCGCGGCCGGTCCGGACGGCCAGTGGACCTTCAAGGGAACCCTGGTCAACTCCTCGGACAAAGCCAAGACCTACACCGTGGCCATCGCCGTCACGGTGGGCGCCGCTGTCCAGGGCCACACCCTGATCACGGAAACCGTGCAGGCAGGGAAATCGGCTGAAGTCTCTGCGGAGAACTTCGCCAAGACCACGGGCCAGACCGGCACGTGCGAACCGGTGGTGTCGGTGGAGGATGCTTCGTGAAAAAACCAATACTTGCGGCGGCCCTGCTCCTGAGTCTGGCGGCCGGACCGCTCGCGTCCTCTCCTGCCCTCGCCGTCAGTTCCGAGGCGCCGCCGGTGCAGGCAACCGACCCTTCCACTCCTGCTGCCGGGACTCCAGCCGCCACGCCGGAGGCCACCGAACCGGCTCCTGACCCCGCAACGGCACCGGTGACCGACCCGGCCACCGGTCCGGTGACGGGCACTGCGGCGCCGGAGCCGCCGTCGGCCCCGTCTGTAACTGAACCGGCCCTCACGGAGCCGGCCCTCACCGATCCGGCTGCCACAGAACCGGCACCTGACCCTGAGTTTGTTACCGGCGGCGGCATCGGCGCCAAGTGGCAGAGCCTTGGCGGAGCGGGCGGCGTGCTCGGCGAACCGACGTCGAACGAGCAGTGCGCCGCCGGGGTTTGCGTCCAGACCTTCACGGGCGGCTCAATCTACTGGACCTCCAAGTCGGGCGCCCACCCAGTCCTGCGGTCCGCGGGACGCACCGGTCCGCAATGGACGGCAGGCGGCGGCCTGGCGGCCTTCGGCTACCCCATCGGCGACGAGATCGTCCTGGGGTCACGGTCCCTGCAGAAATTCTCCACCGGCAAGGTGATCATCTGGACCGGCACCCGGTTCCTCAACTTCTCCACCGGGACGGGCATCGGCAGCCGCTGGGCAGCCTCAGGGGCCGAGACCGTACTGGGCCTTCCGTCCGCCGGGGAAACGTGCGGGCTGAGGAACGGAGGCTGCTCGCAGGCCTTTGACCATGCGACGATCTTCTGGTCACCGCAGACCGGAGCCCAGGTGATCCGCGGCGGCATCGGCGGCCGGTGGAGCTCCGCCGGCGCGCAGAACGGCGTCCTCGGCTACCCCACCGCCACCGAAGCCTGCGGCCAGGTCGCGGGCGGTTGCCTGCAGCGGTTCCAGGGCGGCAGCATCTACTGGTCCCCCGCGACCGGTGCCTGGATCACCCGCGGCGGCATCGGCACCCGCTACATCGTGACAGGCGGCAACCGGAGCTCCCTGGGCTATCCGCTGGCCAACGAGACCTGCGGGCAGGCCGCCGGCGGGTGCATCCAGCGGTTCCAGGGCGGCAGCATCTACTGGTCTCCCCTGACCCGGGCCTGGATCGTCCGGGGCGGCATCGCGCAGCGGTATGCCGTCAACGGCAGGGCGGGCGGCTGGCTGGGGTACCCGACGTCGAACGAACGGTGCGCCGCCGACCAGTGCATCCAGTCGTTCCAGCGCGGCTTCATCGGCTACACCAGGGCCGCGGGTACCCGGGCCTACGGAATCACCGAGTGCCAGAAGCTGAACAACGGGCAGTCGAAGTACTCAACGTACGGCGCGAACCGCGTGCTCCTCACGTTCACGCAGGGCTACGGCCAGTCCTACGCCACCAACGTCTACTGCGTCCGGATGGCCGGAACGTACGTCCAGGACTGGCGCACCGACGGCTATGTGGGCGCCTCTGGCTTCAAGGCGCCGGGCGTCCCCTCCGGGCCCACCCGCAACCTGTATTCGCCCACGGGCTCGTACTCGGTGACGGAGGCGTTCGGCCTGGGCAATCCGGGGACGCAGCTCCCCTACCGGACGCTGAATCCCGGCTCCCGCTGGGGCGGCAACCCGTGGACCGCGACGTACAACAAGTACTTCGAGTCCTCCTCGTGGGTGGGCTGGGACGAGAACATGTGGTACTTCGCCACCCGCGCCACGCACGACTACCGCCAGGGCGTGGTGATCAACTACAACCGTCCCAACATCGTGCAGGATGCCGGCTTCGCCATCTTCCTTCACATGAACAAGGTTCCGACGGCGGGCTGCATCTCGCTCGACGACTGGGCAGTGGTGGATTACATCCGGAAGTCCCGGCCCGGTGACCGGATCATCATGGGAACCTACGGGGCACTGTTCCGGTAAGTCCGGCATCCTCGCGTTCCGTTGGCAGTTCGAAAACCCGGGTCCGGCACAGTGCCGGACCCGGGTTTTCCTTTACGACGGCGGCCCGGTTGGCTTAGGCGGGGAGCGGGCTTAGGCGGGGAGCTGGCTCAGGCGGGGACCGCGACTTTCTCCAGTGCACCGTCGGCCATTGTGTACCTGAGCCAGGTGCCCGACGTGCCCTCGCCGGCCCGGCCGCGGGACCGGTCAGCGCAGCCGTCGAACCACTCGCCCAGGGCACGGTCGTGGCTGACCATCACCACCGTTCCGCCAAAGTCCGCGAGCGCCGATTCCAGTTCCTCCACCAGCGCCGGGGCCAGGTGGTTGGTGGGCTCGTCCAGGAGCATGACCTCATTGTGGCCGAGCAGCAGCCGGGCAAGTGCCAGCCTGCGCTGCTGGCCTGCGGACAGGGCGCCCACCGGAACATGGAACTCGCTGGTGCGGAAGAGGCCCAGGCGCAGCAGGGCCTCGGCGTGGTCGTCGATGTTCCCGCCCAGCCCGGCGGCAAAGGCGGGCAGCAGCCGCAGGGACGGATGCTCGGGCAGCTCGAGTTCCTGCTGCAGGTAGCCGATCCTGCCGGAGCGCACCACCTGGCCCGCTGCCGGCTCAAGGGTGCCGGCCAGGACGGAAAGCAGCGTTGACTTCCCCGCGCCGTTGGGCCCCGTGATGAGGATTTTCTGCCCGCGGTCCACCCGGAACTCCGGGATGTCCAGGCGGCCGGGCACCCGGGTATTGCGGGCGTGCAGGACCCTGGCGGCCCCTTCCGCGGCTCCGCCCGGTTCCACCCCGCCGTCGCGCCCGCCGGAACCGGCAGCGGAACCGTCCAACCCGCCGTCGAGCCCGGCGTCGAGCTTCAGTCGCTCCGGCGGGCGCTCGACGGGATTGTCCTCCAGGCGGCGCAGCCGCTCCTGGGCATTGCGGATCTTGCTGGCGGCCGCGCGCTCCCAGGTTCCGGTCTTGAAGTCGAAGGCCGCCTTGTCGTTGTCCCTGCGGCGGGCGTAGCCCATCCGGCCCGCCACGGTGTCCGCCTGCCGCCGTTCCGCAGCCATGGCGTCGAGCCAGCTGTGGTACTGCTGCGCCCAGCGCTGGCGCTCGGCCCGTTTCTCTTTCAGATAGCCGTCGTAACCGTTGCCGTAGCGGTTGACGGTCCGGCGCTCGGCGTCCACCTCGATCACGGCGTCGGCCACGTTCCGCAGCAGCACGCGGTCGTGCGAGACCACCACCACGGCTCCGCGGTGCGCCGCGAGCCGGCCCTCGAGCCAGGCTGTCCCGCTGGCGTCGAGGTGGTTCGTGGGCTCGTCCAGGAGCAGGATGTCCGCAGGATCGGCCAGCAGGCACGCCAGCGCCACGCGCTCCTGCTCCCCGCCGGACAGGGACCCGAGCGTCCGGCTTCGGTCCACGCCGCCCAGGCCCAGCCGTTCCAGTGCGGCCTCGACCCTGGATTCCGCGGCGTAGCCCTCGCGCAACTGATACTGCGTCTGGAGGTTCCCGTATGCCTCGAGCTCGGCCGGATCCGCCGCTGCCAGGCCGGCTTCCAGGCGTTCCAGCCCGGCTTCCATCTCCCGGAGTGCGCGGAGCGCATCGTCGATCGCGTCGGCCACGGTCAGCCGAGCGGGAAGTCCGGTGGTCTGTGCCAGATATCCCACGCGGCCGTGCCGCCGGGCTGTGCCGTCGGCCGGCGCTTCGATGCCCGCCAGGAGCCGCAGCAGGGTGGATTTGCCGGCACCGTTCTCGCCCACGACGGCGGCGTGTTCCCCTGGCGCGATCACCAGGTCGACGCCGGTGAAGAGTTCGCGGTCCCCGTAGCCGTGGGAGACGCCGGACAGGTGCAGCTGTTCGGTGCGGAAATTTGGTTCGGTCATGGGAAGTCCTCGCAGTCCAAAGGGCGGTCCCGGAGCCAAGCGCGCATGTCGCGGTGCTCTACAGGACCTTGTCTGTGGCCACGTCCGCGCGGGACATAAGCCTGAACATGATCGACGCCGGGCGATGCCGGCGTCGGGAGTTAGGACTTCATGGGTCAAGCCTGCCCGCCGGCGGGCGGCCCCGTCAAGGCTGGCGCATTACGCTGGAGGCATGGTGAACACCAGACGCACGCTTCCTGGTCCGCGGCCGGATCTCTACCGGTTTTCGCCGCTGGACCTCACCGCCGTCGGACTTTATGTTGCCGTCGCTGCCTTCTTCGCACTGGCCGGGGAACTCATCCTGCCCCTGCTCCGGCAGCTGGCCCCGACGCCGGCCGTCGCCTCCTACGGCGTGAACCTGCTGTTCTACGGGTGCGTCGGCGCCCTGGCCCTGTTCGCCGCGCGCGGGGTGGTGTCCCGGGACCTCAAGGTACTTGCCACCCGGCCCTGGTTCACGCTCGCGATGGTGCCGCTGGCCGTCGTCGTCATGATGATTGTCACCGCGGTTTTGGTGGCCGTGGCCGGTACCACGGAGACGTCCGCCAACCAGGCCGGGCTGCAGGCGCTCATTCGGCAGGTTCCGGCGTGGCTGATGGTGCCGCTGATTGTCGTGGTGGGGCCGTTCGTCGAGGAGTACGTGTTCCGGCACCTGCTGATCGGGAAGCTGAGCCGGCGCATCAACATCTGGATCTGCTGCGGGCTGTCCGTGGTCCTCTTTGCCGCCCTGCACATCGTCGGCCAGGAGGCCCTCACCCTCCAGGCGCTCATGCCGTACCTGGCCATGGGCGGCACACTGGTGTTCGTCTACATGTGGACCGGACGGAACCTGATGTTCTCCTACTTCGTCCATGCAACCAAAAACCTGCTGGCCGCCGTCTTCCTGTACACCATCCCGCCGGAACTCCTGGACCAGCTGCAGCGCGCCCAGGGCTAGCCGTCCCCGCTGCCGATCACGTCCGGCCCCTATCCGCGGGCGGCGCAGCCATCGTAGTTTTGTGCCATGGGACTCAACATTCAGATCGCCATCGACTGCAAGCACCCACACGATCTCGCCGACTGGTGGGCCGAAACCCTGGACTGGTCCGTGGAGCCGCAGGACGAGGGCTTCATCCGGTCCATGATCAGCCAGGGCTTCGCCACGGAAGACCAGACCGTGACGCACAACGGCAAGCTCGTGTGGCGGGACGGCGCGGCGATCCGGCCCACCGAGGAGATCGACGCGAAGGCACCGGAGCGGCGCCTCCTGTTCCAGACCGTTCCGGAGCAGAAGACCATCAAGAACCGGGTGCACTGGGACGTGCGCCTCGACGGCCGGGACAAGGACGAGGTCCGCGCCGAGCTTGAGGCCCGCGGCGCCACGTTCCTCTGGACCGCGAGGCAGGGACCGCACGAATGGCACACCATGGCCGACCCCGAGGGCAACGAGTTCTGCATCAGCTGAGCCGATTACTAGACTTGGACGGTGAGCAACGAATTCCCCGCCAAGGTATCCGACGTCTTTGACCCGTCCCGCTGGCGCACCGTGTCCGGCTTCGACGATTTCCAGGACCTGACCTACCACAGGCAGGTGGAGCGGTCCGGGGACGGCACCGTGACGCGGGACCTGCCCACCGTCCGCATCGCGTTCAACCGGCCCGAGGTCCGCAACGCCTTCCGCCCGGGAACGGTGGACGAGCTGTACCGCGCCATGGACCACGCGCGGATGACGCCGGACGTGGCTACCGTGCTGCTCACCGGCAACGGTCCGTCCCCCAAGGACGGCGGGCATTCGTTCTGCTCCGGCGGGGACCAGCGGATCCGCGGCCGGGACGGCTACAGGTATGCCGACGGCGAGACTCAGGAAACCATCGATCCCGCCCGTGCCGGCCGGCTCCACATCCTGGAGGTCCAGCGGCTCATGCGGACCATGCCCAAGGTGGTCATCGCCGTCGTGAATGGCTGGGCGGCCGGCGGCGGGCATTCCCTGCATGTGGTCTCGGACCTGACCATCGCGTCCCGCCAGTTCGGGAAGTTCAAGCAGACGGACGCCACCGTGGGAAGTTTCGACGCCGGCTACGGCTCGGCGCTGCTGGCCCGGCAGATCGGCCAGAAGGCGGCCCGGGAAATCTTCTTCCTCGCCCGTGAATATTCCGCCGAGGACATGGTTCGGATGGGCGCCGTGAACGAGGCCGTGGATCACGAGCGCCTCGAGGAGGTGGCCCTGGAATACGCGGCGGACATCGCCAGGCAGTCCCCGCAGGCCATCCGGATGCTCAAGTTCGCCTTCAACCTCGCCGACGACGGCCTGGCCGGCCAGCAGGTGTTCGCCGGCGAGGCCACCCGGCTGGCATACATGACGGACGAGGCCGTGGAAGGCAAGGAAGCCTTCCTGCAGAAGCGCGACCCCGACTGGTCCCGGTTCCCGTACTACTTCTAATCCCGCACTCGTCGGAAGGCACCCCATGCTCCCCAGGCCCGCGCACCCAAGGCGCACCCAGTGAATATCGAGCCGGCCCTCAAGGCGCTGGCGGCCGCCATCCACGGTGAGGGTCCCGCCGTCGAACTTTCCGCCGGCCCGGACGGCGAGCCGTTGGTGACGCCGGTCCCGACCCCCGGGTTCGAGGACGCCGTGGCGGTGGTCCGCACGTCCGGGTCCACCGGGGCGCCCAAGGCGACGGTCCTGACCGTGGACGCGCTGGCGGCGTCGTCGATGGCCACGGCCTTCGCGCTCAAGGGCGAGGGGCAGTGGCTCCTGGCCCTGCCGCTGCAGTACGTGGCCGGCGTACAGGTGCTGGTGCGGTCGCTCTTCGCGGGCACCCGGCCCTGGGCGATGGACCTGTCCGAAGGCTTTACCGCCGACGCCTTCACCGCGGCGGCACTGGAGCTGACGGACAACATCCGGTTCACCTCGCTGGTGCCCACGCAGCTGCAGCGCCTGCTCGCCGACCCGTCCGCGGACACGCTGGCCGTGCTGCGCCGCTTCAACGGCATCCTGCTCGGCGGCGCACCGGCCTCGGCCGAGCTCCTCGAGTCCGCCCGCGACGCCGGCCTCCGGGTGGTCACCACCTACGGCGCGGCGGAAACCTGCGGCGGCTGCGTGTACGACGGCTATCCGCTCGAGGGCGTGGCCCTGCGGCTCGCCGAGGACGGCCGGATCCACCTGGGCGGGGCCACCCTCGCGGCGGGTTACCTGGACGCACCGGGGCAGACGGCCGAGGCCTTCGTCGAGGAGGACGGCAGCCGCTGGTACCGGACCAACGACCTCGGCATGCTGGACCCCGACGGCCGGCTCACCGTGCTGGGACGCGCCGACGACGTCATCATCACCGGCGGCGTCAAGGTTTCCGCCGCGCACGTGCAGGCTGAGCTGGAAAAGTCCGACGGCGTGACCGCGGCTTTCGTGGCCGGTGTCACGTCCGCGAAATGGGGCCAGGCCGTGGCGGCCTATGTGGCGGTCGCCGGGTCCTCTTCGGGCGACGGTCCTGGGCCCGCCCTGGATGGCGCCGCGTGGGCCGACGAATGGCACCGCACGCTGGGGCTGCTGGCCCCCAAGACGGTCCTACCCGCCGGCGAGCTGATCATGCTGCCCAACGGCAAGCCGGACCGGCTGGCCATGATTGAACGGCTCAACGAGCTCCATCAGGGAAAATAGAGTAGTCCGGCCGCGCCGCTGCGGCTTCGGTGTGCCTAGGGCACGCCCCTGCTTTTGAACGTATCACCGACCCAAACGCGAGGTACTTACCGTGGCAACAGCCGCACAATGGATCCAAGGCGCCCGGCTCCGCACCCTGCCGGCCGCGATCGCCCCTGTCCTGATCGGCTCGGCAGCGGCCTATGAGATGGGTTCCTTTCTCCTGCTCAACGCGGTCCTGGCGGCGCTGGTGGCGCTGCTGCTGCAGGTGGGTGTCAACTACGCCAACGACTACTCGGACGGGATCCGCGGCACGGACGAGAACCGCGTCGGGCCGCTGCGCCTGGTCGGTTCCGGGGCTGCCCGGCCCGAACACGTGAAGTATGCCGCGTTCGGCGCCTTCGGCCTGGCGATGCTGGTGGGCCTGGTCCTGGTCCTCATCACCCAGACGTGGTGGCTGCTGCTGGTGGGCGTCGGCTGCGTGATGGCGGCCTGGGGCTACACGGGAGGCAAGAACCCGTACGGCTACATGGGCCTGGGTGACGTCTTCGTGTTCGTGTTCTTCGGGCTGGTGGCCACCCTCGGCACCACCTACACGCAGGCGGGCCAGATCGGCCTTCCAGCCGTGATCGGCGCGATCGGCACGGGCCTGATCGCCTGCGCCCTGCTCATGGCCAACAACGTGCGGGACATCCCGTCAGACATCCAGGCCGGGAAAAAGACCCTCGCGGTGCGGCTGGGCGACAAGCACGCCCGCGAAAGCTACGTGCTGATGCTGGCCGTGGCCATCCTGCTCGTGGTGATCCTGGCGCCGACGCGGCCCTGGATGCTGATCGTGCTTCTGCTGATCCCCGCCTGCCTGATGCCGGCCTGGCTCATGATCAACGGACGGAAGCGCAAAAGCCTCATCCCGGTCCTGAAGCAGACCGGCCTGATCAACCTCGGCTACGCCGTGCTGTTCTCGCTGGGACTGGTGCTGAGCAGCGGACTCTAAGCCTGGGCGGCCTCAGGCCGGGCCTTCTTACGGCCCGGGCTTCTTACGGCTCAGGCGCCTTCGCCGCGGGGTTCGCGCTTCTTGACGTCGTTGCGGATGGTGATGTCCGGGTGGGTGTCCACGAGGTGGTCCTCGGCCAGGGCATCATCGATCTCCCCCGCGGTGCGGATGGGCTTGGCGCGGCCGGAGAAGCGCGCGTGCAGTGACGCCGTCGCGGCATCGCGCTGCTTCTGGAAGAAGAGGTAGCTGACGGCGAAGGAAATCAGCCCTGCACAGACGACGGCCAGAAACCACCCCAGCTGCAGGAAGACGAACAGCACAAACAGGGGCAGGAAGATCGCGAACCGGATCAGGGAGTATTTCAGAAAAGCCACTATCCAAGTTTAGCCGTCCTCCCTGAACGTAGCCTGCGTCATTTGGGGCTCCGGTTCAGCGTTTTGCTGGCGCGCTACTGTGGGCATACTGTAATCTCCGCCGGGGCATACGGCGGCTAGACTGATTGCATGCCTCGTGTTGCGCTCGCAGTCGCCATCCTCGCCATCTACGTCTACGGACTGGTGGACGTTATCGGGACTGACAGGCACCTTACGCGCGGGTTTTCCAAAACAACCTGGATCATCATGGTTGCCCTCCTGCCGCTCATCGGCGCCGCGCTGTGGTTCCTGATCGGCCGCCCCCGCGCCTCCGCGGCGCCCCAGCCGGTCTACCCGCAGCACCCCACCGCTCCCGACGACGACCCCGATTTCCTGCGGAACCTCGAGCAGCGCCGCCGCCAGGCCGAGGCGGAGCGGCTCCGCAAGCTGCGGAACGATGCCGCACGGAAAAACCAGGCCGACGCCGGTCCCCACCGCACAGGCGCCGCAGGGTCAGCTGGCGCCGCGGGGACTGCGGGGACTGCCCCGGGCACGAGCAGCAGCGGCAATTCAGGTACAAGCAACCCGGCCGCGGGTGAGCACGGTCCGCGCAAGCCGGGTACCGCGGGCGAGGCCAACGCCGAAGGCAACCCCGAGGCGAAGTAGCCTCCCCGCTCAGCGCACAGGCACCGGAACACGCCCACCGTCCAGGGCCGCCGTCGTCGCCTCAGAATGTCACCGGTTGACCAAAAGGGCCGCTCCCCATAGTCGTATTACCCAAAGCGGCCGCTACGAGTCCTACTGGGCAGCCCTTTTGGGTAAAACGACGCAGCATAAGATCGCCCTCCCACGGAGCACGGCGAGGGCACTAGTCCTCCACAGCGGCCCTAAATTGTGGACAACGGCATAGAGGCACGGTCACGAATGCAGAATGCTTCTATGCCGCGTCCACGCCCTCTTCCGCCCGCATTGCAGGCACAGCCCTTCACCATCCGCCAAGCCACTGCTGCCGGACTGACCCGCAGGCGTGCCCGCGCCCTCGACCTGGCCAGCCCTTGCCACGGTGTACGCACGTCCGCGGCAGTGGAGATCACCCTCCTCGTTCGGGCACGCGGGCTGGCACTTGCGACCGGAGCTGTCATAAGCCACCTCTCCGCCGCCGCGCTATGGGGTTTTCCCCTTCCTCTCTGCTTCGAGGATCACACCGTGATCCATTTGACTGGCCGGCACGGCGCCAGGGCCGTCCGAAGAAAGAACGTCTGCGGCCACCGGCTTCCGCTCCCCGAAGAGGAGATCTTCGATGGCCGTTACGTGGCCTGCACGTCGCCGCTTCGGACGTGGTTCGACTTGGCTGGCATCCTCACCCTGCAGGACCTGATCATTGCCGGCGACTTCCTTCTGCGCCGCAGGGACCCCCTTTCAACGCCGGAAGCAATGGATGCTTTCCTCGCTGAGAAGCAGGGCAGGGCTGGGTACCCCAAGGCCATGAAGGCCAGGGCTCTCATCCGCCCGAACACGGATTCGCCCAAGGAGACGGAACTGCGGCTTCTACTGACAGCCGCAGAACTGCCTGAGCCAGGCATCAACCTGCCTTTGTTCGATGAGACCGGCGGCTGGGTACAGGACCCCGACATGTCCCATGAAGAGTTCAAGATTGCCATCCAGTACGACGGCGGCCACCATGCCACCCGGCCCAGCGACGAAGCGACATCTACCGTGACGAAAGCGCACGTGGACTCGGCTGGATCGTCTTGGTCCTGACGCAGCTGGACTTGGACCCCCTGGTACCGGGCATGGAGCCCGGCGCAGCCACCAAGGTCCCTTCGCCAAAAAGGGCCGCCCAGCAAGCAAGCTAGGCGGCCCTTTTGGGTAAATCGACGCTCCGGGCGGGTCCGGCCG
This sequence comes from Arthrobacter sp. NPDC056727, assembly GCF_042790555.1. Taxonomy (NCBI): domain Bacteria; kingdom Bacillati; phylum Actinomycetota; class Actinomycetes; order Micrococcales; family Micrococcaceae; genus Arthrobacter; species Arthrobacter sp. NPDC056727. Next base: position 101,077 of record NZ_JBHTZA010000014.1, read on the forward strand.
CACGGGCAGGACGCCCCCTACAGCCCCGAGTACGAGTGCAGGCCGTTGAAAAACTGGTTCACGATGGTGAAGTTGAAGACCACGCACAGGTAGCCCACGATGGACAGCCAGGCCGCGCGGGTGCCCGTCCAGCCGCGGGTGGCGCGGGCGTGCAGGTAGCCGGCGTAGACCACCCAGATCACGAAGGTCCACACTTCCTTGGTGTCCCAGCCCCAGAAGCGTCCCCAGGCCTTCTCAGCCCAGATCGCACCGAACATGAGCGTGAAGGTCCAGCCAATGAAGGCGATCGCGTTGATGCGGTAGGACAGGTTCTCAAGGCTCAGCGCGGACGGCACCAGGCGCATGAACCCCAGCTTGTCGGCACCATCGGCCGCAATGGTCTTCTGCCGGTGCGACTGGACCAGCTGCAGCGCGGACATGGCAAACGTCAGCGTGAACAGCGCGGAGGACAGCACCGCGATGGAGACGTGGATGATCAGCCAGTAGCTCTGCAGCGCGGGCACCAGGTGGCCGACCGGCGTCCAGAACGCCACGGACGCGGCCACCAGCATGATGATCACCAGACCCACCACGAACGTGCCGAGGAAGCGCAGGTCGCGGCGGACCAGCGCCACGAGGAACACGGCCGCCACGAGGAACGCGCCGGTGGTGAGGAACTCGTACATGTTGCCCCACGGCACACGGCCGGCGCCCACGGCGCGGGTCAGCACGGCGGCGGCGTGGATCGCGGCGCCCAGGACGGTCAGTGCCACGGCCACGCGGGCCGGTGCACGGCGTTCGCCGTAGAGCATGCTGTCGTCCGCGGTCTGGCCGGCTGCGCCGTTCGCGGTGCCGGAGGAATACGACGACGGCCGCTCGGCACGGTCTGCCGGTCCGGACAGGCGGTCCCCGCCGCTGCCCGCTCCCCGCGACGAAGCTGCCGACGCGCCTGCCGTCACCGGAACCTTCGCGGACGCATCCGCAGACGTATCAGCGGCCGCGGCCTTGAGGTCGATCGCTTTCAGGGCCTTGCTGCTCTTGGCCAGGTCCCACGCGAACGCGATGAAGGCGATGGTGTAGGTGCCGGCCGCAAGCAGCATGAAGAGCTCGCTGTACTGGCCCATGGTCTCGTTGATGGGAAACATTACTGGTCCTTCTTCGGCTCGGGCGAGCCTGCTGGTGAGGAGTTGGAAGCTGCTGTTTCGGGGCTGTCGTCGGCTACGTTCCACTCGCGCAACAGGAGGCCGCGCAGCGTTGCGGCTTCGCCGGCCAGCCGGTGGTCCTCGCCGCGGGCCAGGAGGCCGTACTCCACCATGGTCCGGCCGTCCTCGTGGGTGCCGGTGCGGACCCAGACGCGGCGGCGGTTGACGTAGAGCGAGACGATAAGCCCGCCCACGGCAAGCAGTGCAAAGAGCAGCGCCGAGAGCTGCCCGGGGTTGTGGTGGATGTCCACGCCGATGTACTTCTTCACGCCGTCGAACGTGATGGACCCCTTGCCCTCGGGCAGTGTGTAGGTGTTGCCCGGCGCCAGCGTGATGCCGCCCGCCTTGAGGTTCCGGCTGTTGAGTTCCTTGAGGTTCTTCACGTCCAGCTCAAAAACGTTCTGCGGGGTGCCCTTGTCCAGGCCAAGGTCGCCGTAGAAGGAGTTCAGGCTCAGCTGCGGGTTGATGAGGTCAGGATCGCCGCTGAAGGAGATGCCCTTGTCGGTCACCAGCGCCGTGGGCAGGAAGAAGCCGACGAACCCTAGCTGGTCGGGCTTTGCGTCGGGCACCTTGATCACAACGGACGAGTAGTAGTTCTGCCCCTGCAGTTTGGCCACCACGGGCCCCTGCATGGCGATGTTGCCTTTCCCGTCGCGGACCGTGATCACGGGGGCGTAGCCATTACCCGTCAGGTAGATGCTGGTGCCGCCGAGGGTGACGGGGTCATTGACCTTGAGGACTTGCTTCTCGGCCGGAGCCCCGGGGTTTTCCTTGGTGGTGACGTCCGCCGTGAAGTCGATGGGCTGGCCGTACTTGCCCTGGGATTCACGGTCGAACGTGGCCTGGAACTTGTCCAGCTGGATCGAGTAGGGCTGGAGCTGGCTGCTCTCGAAATTGGTGCCGGGGTTGAACTGGTCGTAGCCCACCAGGGTGTTCACGAAGGTGTCGCCCTCCACCAGGATCCGCTGGCCGCTGTACCCAAACAGGCCGCCGATGGCCACGGACACCAGCACGCCGATCAGCGAGGTGTGGAAGACAAGGTTCCCGACTTCCTTCATGAAGCCGCGCTCGGCCCCCAAAGACGGCCGCGCGCCGTCGTCGTGCCTTACTTCAACGCGGTAGCCGCGTTTCTTCAGCAGCGCCGCTGCATCCTCAATGGCGTCCGACGCCGGGATGCCGGCGTCCGCCGGCACCACCAGGGTGCCGTACTCAGGCAGGCGGGACAGGCGCTTCGGGGTGCGCGGAGGCTGCGAGCGCATGGCCTTGTAGTGGGCGATGGCGCGGGGCACCACGCAGCCGATCAGCGAGATGAACAGCAGGATGTAGATGGCCGAGAACCAGGCCGAGGAGTAGACGTCGTACAGCTGCAGCGAGTCCAGCAGCTTGCCGTAGTCGGGGTGGTCCTTGATGTACTGGGTGACCACTGACGGGTTGGCAGGCCGCTGCGGGAACAGCGAGCCGGGCACCGCGGCAACCGCGAGGAGCAGCAGGAGGAACAGCGCGGTGCGCATGCTGGTCAGCTGCGTCCAGGCCCAGCGGAGCATGCCCAGGAAGCCCAGTGACGGCAGGGCAGCCCCGGCCCTGGCAGCCTTCACGGCGTCCTTTTGCTTGGGCCCGGGCTGCGGGACGTCCGGGGATTTCTCGGTTGACTTCACACGCTCGCTCATCAGATCGGCAACTTCACATCGGTTTGGAACCAGTACTGCAACTCGGTGACCCAGGTACCCCACAGCCCCGTGGCCATCAGGATGCCCAGGGCAATCAGGACTCCCCCGCCGGTGCGCTGGATGGCCAGCCGGTGTTTGCGGAAGAAGGACATCACGCCCGCGCCGCGGCGCACCGCGAGGGCGATCAGCAGGAACGGGATCCCGAGCCCAAGGCTGTAGACGAAGGCCAGGAAGGCGCCCTTCGCGGCGGAGGAGCCGCCGGAGAGGCTCAGGAGCTGGACGGCGGAATAGGTGGGCCCGATGCAGGGTGCCCAGCCGAGGCCGAAGGTGATTCCCAGCAGCGGCGCGCCCCAGAGGCCCGCCGGCGGTTTCGCGTGGATCTTGGCGTCGCGCTGGAACCAGGAGAATCCGCCCATGAACACCACGCCCATCAGGATCACCAGGACGCCGAGGATCTGCGTGATCCAGGCGTTCTGCCCGCCGGAGATCAGCGACCCCAGCTGTCCGAACGCCCCGCCCAGGAGCACAAAGATCACCGAGAAGCCCAGCACGAACAGGCCGATGCCCGCCAGCATGCGGCCGCGCTTCTGCTTCTGCAGGTCCACGCCGGTAAGTCCCGTGACGTAGCCCAGGTATCCGGGCACCAGCGGGAGTACGCACGGCGAGAGGAAGGACACGAGTCCGGCCAGCAGCGCCACCGGGATGGCGAGCAGCAGCGAACCGTTAAGGATGGCTTCGGCGAAGGGGCTGTTCACGGGAGGTTACTCTGCCACGGCAGACTGAATGAGAGCTTTGAGCGTGCCCTTCTCGATCTCCCCCAGCACGCGCGACGCAACCCGGCCCTGCTTATCCACCACAAGCGTCGTGGGGACGGCGCCCGGAGGTACCAGACCGGACACGGCCAGCAGCACGCTGCCGTCCTTGTCGTCGAAGCTCGGGTAGGTGAGGCCGAAGGTCTTGTCGAAGGCATCAGCCGTGGCCTTCTCATCGCGCAGGTTCACCCCGAAGAACTGCACGCCCTTGCTCTTGAACTCCTGGTGGAGTGCTTCCAGGGAGGGTGCCTCCACCCGGCACGGCGCGCAGGCGGCGAACCAGAAGTTCAGCACAGTGACCTTGCCCAGGAAGTCCTTGGGCGTCACGGCGGTGCCGTCAAACAGGGTGCCCTGGATCTGGATCCCGGACTTGCGCTCGGCTGCGGCGAACTCGGTCACCGAGCCGTCGCCGGCCACGTAGTTCTTGTTGTCCCCTGCTTTGGCCTGCTTGGCCAGGGCGTCCTCCTGGGCGCAGGCGGACAGGCCCAGCGTGAGCGCCGTGAGGGCCAGGCCCCCGGCGGCGAGGACGCTTCGGCGGGAACTCTTGGGTGTTTCAGTCATAACTTAGGCTCCGGGGGTGCTCGAGGCACCGGGAAGAAGGGCGGCAGCAGGCTCGCTGTACTCCACGCGCAGCAGGGCGCCGTCGTCGCCGAAAACCAGGGAGGTGAGGGAGGTCAGCGTGCATTCGCGCTTACGCGGGTCGTGCCACAGCGGCTTGCCCTCGGCGCTGAGCCGGGTGGCCCAGATGGGTAGCTGGTGGCAGACCAGGATGGCCTCGGCACCGTCGCCGCCCAGCTCGATGGCCTTGGCCCGGGCTTCCTGCACAGCTTCGGTAACGCGGGCCGCCTGCAGCTTGTAGGGCTCGCCCCAGGAGGGGCGGAAGGGGTTGATCAGGTGCGGCCAGTGCTTAGGTTTGCTCAGCTCCGCCTTGGTGACCTTGAGGCCCTCAAAGTAGTTCTCGGCCTCGATGATGCGGGCATCAGTGTGGATGTCCAGCCCCAGTGCCTCCGAGGTGGGCTGCGCCGTTTCCTGGGCACGCGTGAGCGGCGACGCCACCAGGTACACGATATTGGCGCCCTGGGATACGCGTTCGCGGAAGTGTTCGGCGAGGGTCTGCGCCATCTGCCGGCCAAGTTCGGAGAGGTGGAATTCAGGCAGCCTGCCGTACAGGACACCTTCGGGGTTGTGGACCTCGCCGTGGCGGAGCAAATGGACAGTGGCTTGGGGCATGTCTACCAGTTTCTCAAAGGGCAGGGGTAATGACGAAATCTTCTACACCAAGTAGAACTAAAAATTTTTTCAGAAAGTTCCCCAAGGAGGGAACAAAAGATGCAAATGCATGTTTATACTGGATGCAGCAGTTAGTTGAGGCTTCAACGAAAGCTTCAACGATCACCCGATTGACCCACTGATACAAGGAGAACCACCATGGCACTTTCCACCGAGCTCACCCGCGGCATCTGGACCCTCGACAACTCCCACAGCGAGATCGCCTTCACCGTCCGCCACGCCGGCATCAGCAAGGTCCGCGGCCAGTTCAAGGACGCCGCCGCCACCCTGGACCTCGCCGACGACGTGACGGCCAGCAAGATCGAGGCCACCATCCAGACCGCCAGCTTCGACTCCGGCGACGCCAACCGCGACGGCCACGTCCGCGGCGAAGACTTCTTCGACGTCGAAAAGTTCCCGGAGATCTCCTTCGTCTCCAACGGCCTCGTTGCCAACGGCGACAGCTACGAACTCCAGGGCGACCTGACCATCAAGGGCGTCACCCGCCCCGTCTCCCTCGAGACCGAATTCAACGGCGTTGCAGTTGACCCCTTCGGCAACACCCGCGCCGGCGTTTCCGCCGAAACCACCATCAGCCGCAAGGACTTCGGCCTGACCTGGAACGCCGTGCTGGAAGCCGGCGGTGTCCTGGTCAGCGACAAGGTTGCCATCAACCTTGAACTGGCCTTCATCGCACCTGCAGCCTAGGTTCGGCGCAGCCCGGTTACCGGCAACGAAACGCCCCGCCAGCGGACTTTTCCGCAGGCGGGGCGTTCGGCGTTCGGGACGTCTGGAGTTGGCAAATTCGCGGGCTTAAAGTGAGTGCCATGAGCACCCCCAGTGATGAACCGGATCCCCGTGATCCGGGCGAGGAGCGTCCGTCCGGCCAGTTCCCGGGGCCGTCGGAGCGTCCGACGCCGGGACAGCAGTTCCCGGGGCAGCAACCGGGCCAGCCGTTCCCGGCTCAGCCGGCTCAGCCGGGTCCGACGCCGGGACAACAGTTCCCGCCCCAGCAGCCGGCTGCTGCGGGCCGGTTCGCATTCGAGATGCCGGCGGACCGGCCTCGGAACTTTCGGGACGTGCTGCCGCGCGCCGGCTTCTCCGGCCTCTTCGACGTGACGGGGCTGCCCACAGAGCTCAAGGTGTCCTACCTGATCTGGGTCATCGGCGGCCTGCTGGGGCTGCTGGGCGGGGTGATCGGCCTGTTCGGTGTGCTGGTGCTCTTCGCGATTGTCCCCGGTGTGGCCCTTCTGGTGCTCCTCCTCGTCCTTGTGGCGCTGGCGCTGGCGGCGGCTGAGATTGTCCTGGCCATGAAGCTGAAGGAAGGCAAGGAGTGGGCGCGGCTGGCCCTGACCATCGCGGCCGGGGTGTCGCTGCTGCTGGCCTCCGTCAGCTCGAGTTTCCGCTCCGGCCAGGACGGGAACTGGCTGGGCTTCCTGGTCAGCCTGGTGGCTACCGTGCTGATGTGGGTGCCCAACTCGCAGAGCTGGTTCGCTGCCGCGCGCGGCCGGTCCTGACCGACACCGGCAACAGCTCTGAATTTCTGGCCGGACAGTCCCCTGCCGGGCCGTGTTTCCGCAGGTTGGCACCGGTTTGGAATACCTCTCGGGAATGATCCACCGCGCACCCGCTGAGGGGTACGGTGGGAAGTGAACCATGCTGGGGAGGGCAGGCGTCTGAACCGGTAGCCGATTCAGACGTCACTACGCAAAGGACCGCTCATGAGCAATCCTCCAGTCCCGCACTCCAATGACCCCGGCTCCAACGAGCCGGACAACGGTTCCCAGCCGGCCAACGGGCAGCCCCGCTACGGTCAGGACGCGCCCCAGTACGGGCAGAACACCCCGCAATACGGACAGGGCAGCCAGGGCACCCCCCAGTACGGACAGAACGCACCCCAGTACGGCCAGAACCCGCCGAAGTACGGACAGGCCGGACAGGGCGGGGCACCGCAGTACGGACAGTCCCCGTACGGTCAGAACGCGCCCCAGTATGGACAGGCACAGTACGGGCAGCCGCAGAACGGCCAGTCCCCGTACGGGCAGCCGCCCTACGGCCAGAGCCCCTATGGCCAGTCCCCCTACGGGCAGTACCCGTCGGAACAGACCCAGGCAGCAAGCCAAGGCGTGCGCCCACCACAGGTGGACTTGGCATTCTGGCTCATAATAGCCGCAGGTGTACTTTCGGGCCTGAGTGCTCTTGTCTTAGCCTTCACTGGCCGGGACACCTTCATGGCAATGATGGAAGAAGAAGCGGCACGGCAGGGCCAAGCACTTCCACCCGGATCCACGGAGATGCTGCAAAGCACGGTAGTTGCAGGCAGCATTATCGGAGCCATCGTTACTCTCGGCCTGTATGCCCTGGTGGCGTTTCCAGTTCGAAAGGGCAAGAACTGGGCGAGGATTCTCGGCACGGTCTTCGCAGCCATCTCCCTGTTCGGACTCTTCGGCGGCTCGTTTGCACTCGGGCCGGTCTACGGCATCATCCAAATCCTGGTGATTCTCCTGGGCGCAGCAGGCATCGTTCTGCTCTACCTTCCTGCCAACTCGCCGTACTTCCAGAAGCCGCAGCCGTTCGCGAACCCGTACTCACAGCCGGGCCCCTACGGCCGCTAACCAAGGTCCCCGCGACATCCCCGCCAACGGGCGCGGATTCCCGGAACGCCGGAGCTACTCCGGCTGACCGGGGGTCTGCGCCCGTTGCGCGTGGTACGCCAGGATCTGCAGCTCGGTGGCCATGTCCACCTTCCGCAGCGTCACGCCGTCGGGCACCTGAAGCATCACGGGCGCAAAGCTGAGAATGCTGCGGACCCCTGCATTCACCACCCTGTCGCACACGCTTTGGGCCACCGTGGCCGGCAGCGCCAGCACCACCATGTTGGTGCCGGTCCGCTCCAGGACTGTCTCCAGGTCCGCAACGTCGCTGACCCGCAGCCAGCCCACCTCGTTGCCCACCACCATCTGGTCGGCGTCGAAAATGGCAACCACATCAAAACCCCGCGATTCGAAGCCGCCGTAGCGTGCCAGCGCCTTGCCCAGGTTACCGGCGCCCACAATCGCGACTTTCCAGTCATGCGTCAGGCCCAGCGCGGCGGCGATGTGGCGGCTCAGGTACTGCACCTCATAGCCCACGCCCCGGGTGCCGTAAGAGCCCACATGGGACAGATCCTTGCGGAGGGTTGATGAGCTGACGCCGGAAAGCTCAGCCAGGGACTCGGACGAAACCCGCTCGGTGCCTTCGGCCAGCAGGGAGTTCAGCGCGCGCAGGTAGATCGTCAGCCGGGCCACGGCCGCCGGCGGGATCTGCTTTCCGGCAGCCCCGGTGGGCCCGGGCAGGGCCTGGGGTGGTGAATCGAGCGAGGTCACTGTCTGCTCCGTTGCGTCGCGTTGTGAGTCCACTCTAGATCCCCATCAGTTATGTCAACAAAGCCAATGCCATTGTTCGAAATTGGCTACTCCGCCGCCATGGCGCGGCGCAGGACGCGCTCCAGGCGCGCTTCATCGATCTTCCAGAAATCACGCTGGATGCCGTCCACCAGCACCACCGGGATCTCCTCGGCATAGCGGTCGCGCAGTTCGTCGTCGGCCTCCAGCTGCCGCTCCGACCACGAAAGCCCCAGCCCGGCGGTCACCCTTCCGACGGCGTCGCGCGCCGCGGCGCACAGGTGGCAGTCAGCTTTGGTGAGGAGAACGACGTCGGGGTTTGCCATGCCTCAACCGTATCGCCGTTGACGGCGGGGAGCGACGCGGCGGCCGTCAGATGTGGCGCACGGCATTGACTAGACTCAGTGGCATGCCCGAGGAGAAGTACGTCGCTGTGGCCCACCGTCCGGTTGCGAGGCAGCAACACGGCGAGGCAGCCTTCTTCGACGTCGACAACACCCTCATGCGCGGGGCGAGCCTGTTCCACGTGGCACGGAAAATGCACCAGCGCGGAGCCTTCACCCTGGCGCAGGCGGCCGGCATGGCGTGGAAGCAGCTCAAGTTTGTCCTCCGCGGCGAGAACCTCAATGACGTCCACGCGGTGCGGGATTCGGCGCTCAGGCTCGCCGCCGGGATCACGGAGCAGGACATCAAGGCGCTGGGCGAAGAGGTCTACGACGAGATGATCGCCTCCCGGATCTGGCCCGGCGCCAAGGCCCTGGCCGAGCAGCACCTGCGCGTGGGCCGGAAGGTCTGGCTTGTCACGGCCACGCCGATCGAGGTGGCCACGGTGATTTCCACCCGGCTGGGGCTCACCGGCGCGCTCGGGACCGTGGGTGAAACCAAGGACGGCTTCTACACTGGCAGGCTCGTCGGGGACATCCTGCACGGCGCCGCCAAGGCGGTGGCGGTCCAGGGCATCGCGGACCAGCACGGCCTGGACCTGAAGCGCTGCTGGGCCTACAGCGACTCTTACAACGACATCCCGCTGCTGACGATGGTGGGCCACCCGGTGGCGATAAACCCGGACGGCCGGCTGCGCAGGCACGCCCGCGAACACAACTGGCCGGTCTACGACTTCCGCTCCGGCCGCCGCGCCGCCACACTGGGCCTGAAGGCCGCCACCGCAGGAGGAGCGGTCTACGGCCTCTGGCGCGGCTACACCCGCTTCCGCGGCCCGCGGGCCTGACACACTTCTTCCCCAGCGACGCGCATTTCCCCCCTCGACGCTGGAATTCCCACTGCGCCAGGTATTTGGCGCGTCGCCAAGCATTTTGCGCGTCGCAGGGCGGACCGAGTGTCGCAGAACGCAAAAATGCCCGCACCCTCGAAAGGGAACGGGCATTGAAGCGTAGAGCGGACTCTACTTCTTATTGCGGCGCTGGTGGCGGGTCTTACGAAGCAACTTGCGGTGCTTCTTCTTGGCCATACGCTTGCGACGCTTCTTAATAACTGAACCCACGAAAGTTCCTTACAAACTAGATGCAGTACCTGTCTGATGGAGAAGGTCCGTGGACTGAGCAACAGACTGAACAACTGACAGATTCTTACAATGACGTAAAACGTTCCTTAACAGGGTACCGCCTATCCGGAGCACCCCCTGACCAGCACAGCTCCCGTGGCGCGCAGCGGCCCCCAAGGCGGCTGCAGAACCACGGGATCGGTGCGGTCAGTCAGGTCCCGTTAGGCGGTGCCCGTGTGACCGTCAACGACAGCACCCTTGAGGTACTGTTCGACGGCGGTCTCCGGGACGCGGTAGGAGCGGCCGAACCTGACGGCGGGCATCTCCCCCGAATGGACAAGGCGGTATACGGTCATTTTGGAGACACGCATTACCTCAGCCACCTCGGCCACGGTCAAGAACTTGGCGTTCGAGAAGTTCGACTCTGCGGACATTACCCATATTCCTTTGCTCTCAGCAACGACGCCGGTCTATCTGCGGTGTGCGCCGATGCTGAGCCATCGAACAACCGTGTTCTAGTTACTCTAGATGCTCACGTGGCCATTGTGAAAGCCCGGCGCTTCCGCGATGACGCGGCCAGCTGTTCGAGGACGGACGCCGTCACATCCCACTCCATGCAGGCATCCGTGACGCTCTGGCCGTAGACCAGGTCCGAACGGCCGGCGGCGTGTTCGGCCACGTCCAGGTTCTGCGCGCCGCCCACCAGGAAGCTCTCCAGCATGACGCCGGCGATCGCTCCGGCGGCCATTCCCGCGTCCTCGAGCTGGGCGCCGATCTCAAGCGCCACCTCGGCCTGGCGGTGGTGGCTCTTGCCGCTGTTGGCGTGGCTGGCGTCCACGATCAGCCGCGGGTTGAGGTTCTTGGCCGCGAGCCTGGCGGAGGCCGCCTCGACGTCGGCGGCGGAGTAGTTGGGGCCCTTCCGGCCGCCGCGGAGGATCACGTGCGTGTCCGGGTTGCCGGCGGTGGACACCAGCGCCGCCCGGCCTTCGCCGTCGATCCCCAGGAAAGCCTGGGCTGATGCGGCCGCGCTGCAGGCGTCCACCGCCACTTGGAGGTCGCCGTCGGTCCCGTTCTTGAAGCCGATGGGCATGGAGAGCCCGGAGGCGAGCTGGCGGTGGATCTGGCTTTCCGTGGTGCGTGCCCCGATGGCGCCCCAGGAAATCAGGTCGGCCATGTACTGCGGGCTGATGGGTTCAAGGAACTCGGTGGCGGTGGGCAGCCCCAGGGCGGTGACCTGCTGCAGGAAGCTGCGGGCCGCGCGCAGGCCGCCGGCGATGTCGTGGCTGCCGTCCAGGTGCGGATCGTTGATGAGGCCCTTCCAGCCCACGGTGGTGCGCGGCTTCTCGAAGTACGCACGCAGGACGATGAGCAGGTCTTCCTTGTGCTTCTCGGCCTGGCTCACCAACCTGCGGGCGTATTCCAGGCCGGCCTTGGGGTCGTGGATGGAGCAGGGGCCCACGATCACCAGCAGGCGGTCGTCCACGCCGTCCATGATGGCGCGGACTTCGTCGCGGCCGCGTTCGACGACGTCGGCGGCCTTCGCGTCCAGCGGCAGTTCCGCGATCATCTCCTGCGGCGTGGGCAGGGCGGTGATTTCGCTGACCCTCAGGTTCGACGTGGACTGGCGTTTCGACGTCGGCTGCTGGGTTTCGGTGGCTGTTGCGCTCATTTGGGGTCCTGTTCCGGGTGGGAGCGGGCCCCTGGTCAGAACCCGCCGCAGATATGGCGAAGGGCAGAGAATGATCTCTGCCCTGTTGGCTCTGAAGGAAAAGTTGGATGCGTGTCAGTTAGACGCGGGCCCCTCCAGAGCCAACGAAAAATACGCATACCAACGGTTAGTCATAGGGAAGACCATAGCCGCGGCCCGGGGCGTTCCGCAAATCGGCTAAGCGCGAACGTACACTTGTGGCCCCTGGGAAGCGTTTCCTGGGGGCCACAAGTGTACGTTCGCGCTGGTCCGGCCGGTTTACGCTGTGGTTTGCTCCACCGGCTGCTTCGCTTGGGCGCCGTAGCGTTCCTGCTCGATCTGTTCCAGGCTCTTGCCCCGCGTGTCCGGGGCCCAGACAATCCCGATGATCATGGCAGCGACCAACGCCCCAATCATGATGGCGCCCACAAAGGGCACGCCGTGCTCGGCGAGCAGCGTCGGGAACCAGTAGCTCAGCAGGCCGACAACGATGCGGGCAACGAAGAAGAGCACACCCTGCGCGCTGGCCCGGTAGCGGGTCGCGAACATTTCGGCCGCCCACAGGGCATAGAAGGCCTGGGCACCGATGCCGGCGGAGATGCCCCACAGCGCCGCGAAGAGAATCAAGACCGGCATGGTCACGTGGACAAAGACCAGCAGGACCCAGGCGGCAAGCCCCAGCACGGCGCCGATCGCGTACAGCAGGCGGCGGTCGATGCGGTCGCCGTACTTCATGAAGCCGAAGTACGTTGCCAGGACGGTCAGCGTCCACAGCAGCACCTGCAGCAGATTCTGCTCAGCGGACGACTCCACCCCGGAGGACTCGTAGACGCGCGGCATGAAGATGCCCATCTGCCCGGCAACCAGGTTCCAGAGGGCGTAGACACCCACGAGGAAGAGAAGGGCCTTCAGGTTGGTGGCGTTGGTCAGCAACTCACGGTAATTGCGGCGTTTGACACCGGATGCCTCCTCCAGCAGACGCGCTTCATTCGACTTCTTCCAGGTGTGGGATTCGGAAAGACGGCGGCGGATCCACCAGGTGATGAAGGCGATGACGAACAGGTGCGCGAAGACCAGACGGCTTCCCAGCAGCCCCAGCGGAACGACGACGGTGGCCAGGAGGAAAACCAGGGCCGGAGCCAGCGACCACGCAAACTGCGCGGTGCCCACGTGCCGGGCCCGCTGTTCGGAGGGCGCCTCTTCCGCGATGTAGGTCCAGGCGACGGGCACGCCGGCCCCGACGGCAATGCCCGTGAGGATCACGCCAAGGACGAGCATCCACGGGGCCACGGCAAAAATCACGAGGGCGGTGCCGATCATGTACAGGATGAGGTCGTAGGTGTAGATGAACTTACGGCCGTAGCGGTCGCCCAGCGGGCCGCCGATCATCGCGCCCACCGCGGCGCCGAAAGCGTTGGCACTGAGGGCCGCGATGAGCCCGACGACGAGGTTGCTGAACCCGAAATACTCCTGCCACAGCGTCAGGCTCGTGGCCAGCGCGATGATGGATCCGGCCTCGATGTAGTTGGACATGGACACGGCGACGGTGGCTTTCCAGCCGCCGATCTGCGGGGTGTTGGTCATATTGAATCTTTCTCTGGCGACGCCGTCGGCGCCGGGCAGCCGTGTTCGGCCGGCCCTGGTTTGATACGTTTCACGATTGCCGCAGCAGCGTCACTTCGCCGAGGCGTGCACGGTGAGGTCGAGGGGTTCGTAGCGGCGCAGGCTCGTTCCGGCACCGACGATCCTGCGAAGCTGCGGCAAACCGCCAGTGGCCACACCGGCGGCCCGGGCCTGGACCAGCACGTTGCCGAGGGCCGTTGCCTCGACCGGTCCGGCAATGACGGGTTTGCCGGTGGCCTGGGCCGTGAGCCGGCACAGCAGCGTGTTCTGCGAGCCGCCGCCAACGATGTGTACGACGTCGACGGCAACGCCGGCGAGGCGTTCGGCGTCGGCGATGGTGCGCGCGTACCCGGCGGCGAGGCTGTCCAGGATGCAGCGGACGATCGCCGCCGGCTCGTCGGGAAGCACGGCGCCGGTGTTCCGGGCTGCGGCTCGGATGCGGTCGGGCATGTTGTCCGGGGCGATGAAGGCTGGGTCGTCGGCATTGATCCGGGGTCCGCCGGGCGGGAGCGCAGCGGCGGCGTCGAGAAGGTCCCCGATCGCTGGCCGATAGCCGCTTTCGGCCCAGGTGCGCTGGCATTCGCTGAGCAGCCAGAGCCCGCCGACGTTGCGCAGGTACCTAACGGTGCCGTCCACGCCTCGCTCATTGGTGAAGTTCGCCGCCCGGCTGGCTTCGGTGAGCACCGGACGGTGCAACTCCAGCCCCACGAGGGACCAGGTTCCGGAGGAGATGTACGCGAAGTTTTCCTGCTCCGCGGGAACGGCTGCGACGGCGGACGCGGTGTCGTGAGAGCCGACGGCCACCACCTTCGTCGCCGCGGGCAGGCGGGTCCGTTCGGCGATTCCGGGCAGCAGGGTGCCCAGGGTCTCGCCGGGCTGGATCAGCGGCGGAAAGAGGTCCGGCGGCAGGCCCAAGGGTCCGAACAGCTCGATGGCCCACTCTCCGGTGGCGGCGTCGAGCAGGCCCGTGGTGGAGGCGTTGGTGGCCTCGGTGCGGCGCTGTCCGGTGAGCAGGAACCCGATCAGGTCCGGGATGAGCAGGGCCTGCAGTCCGGCCAGGTCCGGTTCGGTGGCGAGCTGGTAAAGCGTGTTGAACTGCAGGAACTGCAGTCCGGTGGTGGCGTAGAGACGTGCCGGGTCCAGTTTTTCGTGCACCCGGGCGACGGCGGCCCGGCTGCGTTCGTCCCGGTAGCTGTAGGGCTGCGCGGTGAGTTCGCCGGCTTTGCTGACCAGGCCGTAGTCCACGGCCCAGGTGTCGATGCCGATGCTGGTGACCGTTTGCCCGCGTTCGGCTGCCGCCGTGGCGGCGGCAGCGAGGCCCGTGAGCACCTCGGCGAAAAGAGCGTCGAAGTCCCAGCGGAGGCCGCCGTCGGAGTGCACCACGCCGTTGGGGAACCGGTGGACGGTGTCCATGTCCGCGGTGCCCGTTTGGCTGACCGTCCCAAGAATGACCCGGCCGGAGGAGGCGCCGATGTCGACGGCGGCGAAGAGGCCGCCGTCGGCATCGGCCAGACGTGCGGTACTCACCGGAGGAACGCTGCCGCGACGCCGGCGTCCACGGGGATGTGGAGGCCGGTGGTGTGGGAGAGTTCGTTGCTGGTGAGCACGGCCGCGGCGTTGGCGACGTGTTCGGGCAGGACCTCGCGCTTGAGCAGGGTGCGCTGGGCGTAGTACTCGCCCAGTTTTTCCTCGTCCACACCGTAGACGGCGGCGCGTTTGGCGCCCCAGCCGCCGGCGAAGATCCCGGAGCCGCGGACCACGCCGTCGGGGTTGATGCCGTTGACGCGGATGCCATACTCGCCCAGTTCCGCCGCGAGCAGGCGGACCTGGTGGGCCTGGTCCGCCTTGGTGGCGGAGTAGGCGATGTTGTTCGGACCGGCGAACACGGAGTTCTTGGAGGAGATGTAGATGATGTCCCCGCCCAGGCCCTGGCTGATCATGACCTTCGCGGCGGCCTTGGCCACCAGGAAGGAGCCCTTGGCCATGACGTTGTGCTGCAGGTCCCAGTCCTTCTCCGTGGTTTCCAGCAGCGGCTTGGAGATGGACAGGCCGGCGTTGTTCACGATCAGGTCCAGGCCGCCGAAGGCCAGCACCGCCTCGTCGATGGCGGCGGCCACCTGCGCCTCGTTGGTGACGTCGGCCTGGACGCCGACGGCGACATCCGGGCCGCCCAGTTCGGCCGCGACGGCCTGGGCGTTCTCCAGGTTCAGGTCGGCGATGACCACGCAGGCGCCCTCCGCGGCGAGGCGGGTGGCGATGGCCTTGCCGATGCCCGACGCCGCGCCGGTGACCAGGGCGATGCGGGTGGCGTGGGACTTGGGCTTGGGCATCCGGGCGAGCTTTGCTTCCTCCAGGGCCCAGTACTCGATCCGGAACTTCTCGGCCTCATCGATCGGGGCGTAGGTGGAGACCGCTTCGGCGCCGCGCATCACGTTGATCGCGTTCAGGTAGAACTCACCGGCAACGCGGGCGGTCTGCTTGTCCTTGCCGTAGGAGAACATGCCAACGCCCGGGACCAGCACGATCGCGGGGTCCGCACCGCGGAGGGCGGGTGAGTCGGCGTCGGCGTGGCGGTCGTAGTACGCCTGGTAATCCTCGCGGTATTCGGCGTGCAGTTCCTTGAGCCGGGCCACGGAGTCCTCGATGGAGGCGCCGGCGGGCAGGTCCAGGATGAGCGGCTTGACCTTGGTGCGCAGGAAGTGGTCCGGGCAGGAGGTGCCCAGCGCGCCCAGGCGCGGGTGTTCGGCGGCCTCGAGGAATTCCAGCACGGCGGGGTCGTCGCTGAAGTGGCCCACCTGGGGCTTGTCCGCGGAGGCGATGCCGCGGATCACCGGTGCCAGCGCTGCTGCTTTGGCTTTCCTTTCCGCTTCGGGCAGCGTGGCGTACCCGGCCAGCTTGCCGCCGAAGGGTTCGGCTTTGCCGTTGTCCCGGATGTACTTTTCGGCCTGGTCGATGATCCACAGCGAGTTGGCTTCGGCTTCCTCGGACGTGGCGCCCCAGGCGGTGATGCCGTGCCCGCCCAGGATGGTGCCGATGGCCTGCGGGTTGGCGTCCTTGACCGCGGCGATATCCAGGCCCAGCTGGAACCCCGGCCGGCGCCACGGCACCCAGACCACCTTGTCGCCGAAGATCTTGGTGGTGAGCGCCTCGCCGTCCGCCGCCGTCGCGATCGCGATGCCCGAGTCGGGGTGCAGGTGGTCCACGTGCGCTGCGTCCACGAGCCCGTGCATCGCGGTGTCGATCGACGGCGCCGCGCCGCCCTTGCCGTGCAGGCAGTAATCGAACGCCGCGACCATCTCGTCCTCGCGCTCCACGCCCGGGTAGACGTTCTTCAGGGCCTGCAGCCGGTCGAGTCGGAGCACAGCGAGGTTCTCGGCTTTCAGCGTGCCGAGGTCACCGCCGGAACCCTTAACCCAGAGGAGCTGGACGTCCTCGCCGGTGACGGGGTCCTTCTCTAAACCCTTGGCGGAGGTGTTGCCGCCGGCGAAGTTCGTGTTCCGCTTGTCCGCACCCAGGCGGTTGGAACGGGAAATCAGGTCTTCAACAGTCTTGCTCATAGCGTTTATGCGCCCCATCCGGCTTGCTGGCCGCCTGCGCGGTCCTCGTTGATCTTCTTCTGGTAGCCGCTGGCCTTGTAGGCAGCGATCGGGTCTGCGGGCAGGCCGCGGGATTCACGCCACTCGGCCAGGACCGGCCGGACGTCGGTGTAGAAGGCATCGTTGAACACGGCATTCGCGGCCAGGACATCCCCGGCGCGCTGTGCCTCAGCCAGCGCGGTGCCGTCCACCAGCAGGGCGCGGGCGGTCATCTCCTGGACATTCAGGACCGAGCGGATCTGGCCCGGGATCTTCTCCTCCAGGTTGTGGCACTGGTCGAGCATGAGCGCCACACCGGAGTCCTTGCCGAACCCGCCGCCGCGGATCACCTCGTGCATGATGCGGAACAGCTGGAACGGGTCCGCGGCGCCCACGATCAGGTCGTCATCGGCGTAGAAGCGGGAGTTGAAGTCGAACGAGCCCAGCTTGCCCAGCCGCAGCAGCTGCATCACGATGAACTCGATGTTGGTCCCCGGGGCGTGGTGGCCGGTGTCCAGGCAGACAAACGCCTTCTCGCCCAGGGCCAGGGTCTGGGCGTAGGAGGTGCCCCAGTCCGGAACATCGGTGTGGTAGAAAGCCGGCTCGAAGAACTTGTACTCCAGCACCAGGCGCTGCTCATCGCCAAGGGCGCCGTAGATTTCCTGCAGGGACTCCGCCAAGCGGTCCTGCCGGCCGCGCATGTCGTCCTGGCCCGGGTAGTTGGTGCCGTCAGCCAGCCAGATCTTCAGGTCCTTGGACCCGGTGGCATGCATGATCTCGATGCACTCAAGGTGGTGGTCGATGGCGCGGCGGCGGACGGACTCGGTGGAAGAGGTCAGGGAGCCGAACTTGTACTCGTCATCCTGGAACGTGTTGGAGTTGACCGTGCCCAGCCCCACACCCAGGCCGGCCGCGTACTCCTTCAGGGCGGCGTAGTCGTCCACCTTGTCCCACGGGATGTGAAGCGCCACCGTGGGCGCCAGGCCCGTGAGCTCATGGACCTTGGCGGCATCCGCCAGTTTCTCCTGGACGGTCCGCGGGGTACCGGGCGTGCCGAACACCTTGAACCTGGTGCCCGAGTTGCCGTAGGCCCACGACGGGACCTCAATCGCAAGTTCCGAAAGCCGGCCCAGCGCCGATGCTGTGTTGTTCATGATCTTTCTTTCGTCAGTGTTTGGCAGTGTCTGCTCTTGGCAGTGTCTGTTTTTGGAAGTTTCAGTGCCTGGCGGCAGCAGCGCCGTCGTTGCTGCCGCCGGCCGCGGCCAGTTGCCCGTCGAGGTTGAACACCTCGTCGAGGACCCGGAAGCCCTCGTCGGGCGGAAGATCGCTGTCCCGGAAGAGCGTGGCCATTTCCGCCTGCCAGCGGGCGTTGACGTCTGTGAGGGCCATCCGGGCCCGCGCCGCGTCAAAGTCGTCGCATTCGAGGTAACCGACCAGCAGCCCGTCATCGTCGAGGAACAGCGAGTAGTTGTTCCAGCCCGCGTCCTTGAGCGCAGCCAGCATCTCCGGCCATACGGCAGCGTGGCGCCGGCGGTACTCGGCCAGCAACTCCGGCTGGACGGAGGAGCGGAAGCAAACCCTCATGTTGTACTCCTGTGGACGTTTTCGGGTGGGCGGAAGCAGTAGAAACGAATTCACCCGGTTCAGCGGTTGAATCGTTTCATTGTCACGATTCAAAGTACTCTGGTTGGAAGAAGGGTGTCAAGCGTTTGCACCCGGGTGGGCAATCGATCTTTCGGAGGATCAGCAGAATGTCGCGGGCAGCCAGCATCAAGGACGTCGCCAACCATGCGCAGGTTGCGGTGGGAACGGTCTCGAACGTCCTCAACAATCCCGACCGCGTCTCGACGCGCACCAAGGACAGGGTGCTGAAGGCCATCGACGAACTCGGGTTTGTGCGCAACGACGCCGCCCGGCAGCTGCGGGCCGGGCACAGCCGCACCATCGGCGTCGTGGTCCTGGACGTCGGCAACCCGTTCTTCACCTCGCTGGTCCGGGCCGCAGAGGACGCGGCGGCCGTGAACGGCAGCGCTGTGCTGCTCGGCGACAGCGGCCACGATGCGAAACGGGAATCGCACTACATCGATCTCTTCCAGGAGCAGCGGGTCCAGGGCCTGCTGATCTCCCCCGTGGGGGACGTTGCCGACCGGCTGGATGCGCTGCGGCAGCGCGGCGTTCCCACGGTATTGGTGGACCGGCTGGCCGACGAGGACCGCTTCAGTTCCGTCTCGGTGGATGACGACGCCGGCGGGTACCTTGCCGCCCGGCACCTCCTCGATCTCGGGCGCAGAAAACTGGCCTTCGTAGGCGGGCCATTGTCCATCCGCCAGGTGGCCGACCGCCTTGTCGGCGCGCGCCGGGCAGTGGCCGAGGTGGAGGGGGCTGCGCTGGAAGTGCTGGACTCCGACGGCCAGTCCGTGCTCGCCGGACGGGGCGTGGGCAACAGCCTCGTGGGACGGGGTGCCGGGAACATGCCGGACGGCGTCTTCTGCGCCAACGACCTGCTGGCCCTGGGAGTCATGCAGTCCCTGACCATGATGAACGGTGTGCGCATTCCTGAGGATGTGGCCCTGATCGGCTACGACGACATCGACTTCGCCGTGTCCGCCGTCGTGCCGCTCTCCTCCATCCGCCAGCCCACCGACGCCATCGGCAGGACCGCCATCGAACTCCTCACGGAGGAACTGGACGCGCAGCATCCGCGGCACCGCGCCGTCGTTTTTACGCCCGAACTGGTGGTCCGGCAAAGCACCGCGGGCACTGGAGCGCCGCACTGACCGGCCTCCACGGCCATACCCGGCCGGCCCTTGGCCGGAAGCGGCCCGTGCCTAGAAGACTGCGAGCATTTCGGGTTCCGGCTTGAAGCCCAGCGCCTCGAGGCCGACGGCAACGTACGCGGCAACCCGGCGGGCTCCCCGCTCGTGGAAGTGGGTGTCGTCCAGCAGTCCGCCCGCCCAGTGCGCGTGCTCACCCGGGCCAAAGTGGAAGAACAGCTCCTTGGACCCCTCCTCGCCAAGCTCGGCATAGAGGCGGCGGGTCCAGGAGTTGAGGTCCAGCACGTCAAGGCCGAGCTCGTCACCCAGCTCACTGACCACTGCGGGGTACTCCCCCAGCGTCGCCTCGAGGCGGCCACCGCTGAAATGCCGCCTTTCCACCGAGGTGCAGAGGACGGGCGTGGCACCCTTAGCCCGGACCTCCGCCACCATCCGGCGGAGGTTGTCCGCGTAGCCGCCCCGGGCGGCCAGGTGCCCGCGCTTCTGGTCGTTGTGGCCGAACTGGATGAGGACCACGTCGCCGCTGACGGCGTGGTGCAGAAGTTCGCGCCACAGGCCCTCCTCCCGGAAGGATTCGGTGGTCGCCCCGCCCTTGGCGAAGTTATGGACTGCAGCCCACGAGTAGATCTCCGGGGCAAGGTGCGCTCCCCAGCCGCTCATCGGGTATTCATAGGTAGGGCAGTTGGCAACGGTGGAATCTCCGGCCAGCAAAATCTTCATCGCGTTCCTTCCAGGTCGGTTTCCTGACGTTGGTCGACCGTCGTCAGGCCGCGGGTCAAGAGTCTTTTGAAACGTTACAGAAATATCCTCGAAGGGGTACACTGGGCAGCAGAAGCACGAGGAAAGCGCTTGCCATAGGCGAGCATACACTCCCCGGCAACGGTTGACGATGGCGTCGCGCAGCACTGCAGCGCCGGACAGGAGCATCATGGACTTCCCGCAGACGCAGCCCACAACAGACGCAGCGGGCACCGGCACGCTGGACACGAAGGCCGCAACCGGCCGGCGCACCGGCCCGGCGCGGGTGGCCCTGATCGGCGTCCACGGCTTTGGGGCCATCCATCTGAAGAATCTCGAACGGCTGCAGCAGGCCGGCACGGTGGAACTGGTGGCCGTGGCCGATCCGAATCCCCCGTCCCCCGGCGCTTTGCCAGACACCACCGCGGTCCACGCCGACCTGCAGTCCCTCCTGGCGGGCAACCACAGCCCCGACGTGGTCATCGTGGCCACCCCCATCCAGACCCACGCGCCGCTGGCCCTGGCCACCCTGGCCTCCGGCGCAGACCTCTACCTGGAGAAGCCGCCGGTGGCATCGCTGGCCGACTTCCGGCAGCTGCAGGAGGCCGCCGAGGCATCCGGGCGCAGCGTCCAGATCGGTTTCCAGAGCCTCGGATCCCAAGGACTGGCCGCCATCGACAAGCTCCTCAATGACGGCACCATCGGCACGCTGCAGGGAATCGGCGCAACCGGACGCTGGGTGCGGGACCGCGCCTATTACAAGCGCTCCCGCTGGGCCGGCAAGCGCAGAATGGACGGCGTTGACGTGGTGGACGGCGTGGCCACCAATCCCCTGGCGCATGCCATCGCCACCGCCCTGCGGATCGCGGGCGCGCGGACCGTGGAGGATGTGGCCTCCGTGGAGACGGACCTCTACCGCGCGAACGACATCGAATCCGACGACACGTCGGTCATCCGGATCCGCACCGCCGCGGGCCTGCCGATTACCTGTGCCCTGACGTTGTGCGCCGCAGAGTCCGTGGAGCCGTACATCACGCTGCAGGGCTCCACGGGAACGGCTGTTTTCCACTACACCGGGGACCGGCTGCACATCAGCAACGCGGACGGAGAGGAGACGCTGGACTTCGGCCGCGACGACCTGACCGAAAACCTGCTGGAGCACCTGGCCGGGGGCAAGGAACTCACCAGCGCCCTCAACGACTCCGGGGCGTTCATGCTGGTGCTCGAGGCAGTCCGCACGGCCGAGCCGCCGGCTCCGATCAGTCCCGCCCACGTGCTCTGGCAGGGCGAGGGAGACGCCGCCCGTGCTGTGATTCCCGGCATCGAGGACGCCCTGGAGCGGGCCGTCCGGGCCCACGCCACCTTCAGCGAACTGGCCCTGCCGTGGGCGCGCCCCGCCAAGCACCCGGGCACCACAACCCTGTTCGACGCCGGCGGCAGGGCTCTGGCAGTCCAGCGGACCGGTGCCGGCCTCAACGCGGGGCTGTCCCCCCGCCCCTATCTGCACCCCGTCACCACGCCCGGCGGAACTGTGGTCACGGACCATCTGCCCGCCGACCATCCGTGGCATCTGGGCGCGGGCTTCGCGCTCCAGGACGTCAACGGCACCAACTTCTGGGGCGGAAAAACGTACCTGCGTGAGGCCGGAGCGTACGTGTCCCGGGAGGACCACGGCCGGATCGAACTGCTTCCCGCCAACGCTGAGGACGCGGCGCCGGGCGGTCACATCACTCAGCAGCTCCGCTGGGTTGGCGCCGACGGGCAGCCCCTGCTGACCGAACGGCGGACCCTCGGCCGGCAGATCCTGGGCGAGCGCATGTGGCGCCTGGACCTGCGCACCGAGCTGACCGCCGTCGTCGGCGCTTCACTGGGCAGCCCCGGCTCCAACGGCGCCGCCGGCAGCGGCTACGGCGGCTTCTTCTGGCGCCTTCCGGCGTGCAGCGGTGCCCGGATCTTCACGTCCGACGCCGAGGGGGAAGCGGCCGTCCACGGTTCCGTGGCGCCGTGGCTGGCATGGACGGCCTCCTTCGGCGAGGGCCCCGGAATCCGGTCCGGGCAGCCCGCGACCCTGGTGTTCAGCGCCCCGGCCGAGGCCGACGACCCATGGTTTGTCCGCGCCTCCGGGTACCCCGGGGTGGGATCCGCCCTGGCCTGGGACACGCCGGTGGCGCTGGCAGCCGGGGAATCTCTGCGGCGCAGCCTGAGCGTGTGGGTGTGCGACGGCGAACTGTCACCGGCCGCCGTCGAATCCCTGGTGGGGCAGCACTAGGCTGAGCCGGCCGTCCGCCGGCCGTGGAGCCGCAGCAGGCCGGCGATGACCGCGGCGGACAGCATCCCCAGCGCGCCCGTCACCACCAGCCCCGCACGGACGCCGAGCCATTCCGTCAGCCAGCCGGCCAGCAGCCCGCCGAGGGCATGGCCGCCCAGCAGGAGCGGCAGGTACAGCGCCATGACCCGGCCGCGGACGCCCGATCCTGCCGCCAGTTGCACGGCGGTGGCGGCGCTGGTGAGGAACAGCAGCGTCATGAAGCCGACAGCCACCAGCATGGCCATGAACAGCTCCTGGCTGGGCATGACGGCGGCGATGAGCTGCGTGAGCCCGAAGAGCCCGGCGCTGGCCACGATCCCCTTCCGGCCGAACCGCTGCAGGTGTGCGGCGAAAACTGCGCCGGCAAGGGCGCCCACGGCGCTCAGGGTGTTGAACAGGCCAAAGCCGGCGGCGCCGCTGTGCCACACCGAGCCGGCAAAGGCGGCCAGCACCACCGGCCCGTTCATGCCGAAGGCGCCGAGGAGCCCGGCGAGCAGCATGACCAGCAGCAGCCGGGGGCGGTCGCGCACGTAGCGGAAGCCGGCCAGCACCTGCCCGCGCCCGCGGACTGCCGGCGTGTCGGGGTGGAGTTCGCCCGTTCGGATGGCGGCAATCAGGGCCATCACCACCAGGCACAGGACGGCATTGGCGGCGAAGGCTGCCCCGGAGCCGGCCTTGGCGATCACGAGTCCGCCCAGGGCAGGGCCGGCCATGGCTCCGAGCTGGCCGACGGCGTTGTTGAGCCCGATGGCCGCGGGCAGTCCGGCGTCGCCCACCACTTCGTTCACGAACACCTGGCGGGCGGGTCCGTCCAGGGCGCTTGTGATGCCCAGCAGGACACAGCTGGCGTAGACCACCTCGACGGCGATGCTGCCGCCGGCGTCCCAGGCGGCCAGCCCGCCTGCCAGGACGGCGGAAACGGACTGGCACAGGAGAAGGATGCGGCGCTTGGGGAAGAGATCCACCACCACTCCCCCGATCGGCCCCACCACCAGCAGGGGCAGGAACTGGAGCGCCACGGCAACGCCCACCGCGGCGGGGCTTCCGGTCAGCTGCAGCACCAGCCAGTCCTGTGCGAGCCGCTGCATCCAGACGCCCGTGCCGCCCGCGAACTGGATGCCCACGAAGATGCGGTAGTTGCGCTCCGCCAGCGGCCGGTACCACCTGCCGTCCGGGGGCGGCTGCCCGGGGACGGTGTCCCGCGCGGCCTTGGTGGGAATGATGTTGCCGGGGAATGATCTGCGAGGGGGCGTCACGTCAGCCGGCTGACCTGGCCTCTGCACGCAGCCTGACCGCCGCCGCGGCGAGTACCAGGCAGCCGGGAACCACGACCACCAGCGCAGGCAGCATCCATACGAAGACGGCCGTCAGGCCGAGTGCCGCCACCAGGAGCAGCGAACCGGACCAGTCCGCCACGGAATCCGTCCGGGCCGTCGCCACGGCGCTGGCCCATGCACCGGGCTGCCACCGGGTCGCCGTCCTCAGCAGCAGCACGGTGGCGCATGCTGCGAAGAGCAGCGTCGCCGGCAGCACCACACCCCGGCCCGGCAGCTGCCCGGCCGCCGCGAGCAGCAGGTTGATGATGACGACGGCGGCAACGGCCGCCGTCGTCAGTCCGGGTTTGAGGCTCCCGGGCAGGGCGGACCGGAACGTGGCCCAAAGGCCCCGGACGGAATCGTCCCGCCCGGAAAGGTGCCGCCCCAGGTGGGCCGTGCCGGCCGCATACGCGGCCGGCACGGTGACGAGAGGTACGGAGAGCGCCAGCACGATGACGCCGGCCAGCATGGTCTCGGAGAAGAGCGCGAACCGGTTGACTGGGACGCTTTCGGTCTTGGTGGCCATGGTGTCAGCCCTTGAGGCCCTGGGTGGAGACGCCCTCCACGATGTAGCGCTGGAAAACCAGGAAGAACACCAGCACGGGCAGCAATGCCAGGACGGACATGGCGATCATGGCGCCGTAGTCCGAGCTTTGGGTCTGGTCCACGAAAAGTCGCAGGGCCAGGGGCAGCGGGTACTTATCCGGGGAGTTCAGGTACAGCAGGGGGCCCAGGAAGTCGTTCCAGCTCCAGATGAAGGCGAAGATGGAGGAACTGATGAGGGCCGGTTTCATGAGCGGCAGCATGATGCTGCAGAAGATCCGCACGTGGCCGGCGCCGTCGATGATCGCTGCCTCATCCAGCTCCCGGGGCAGGTTGCGCATGAACTGCACCATCAGGAAGACGAAGAAAGCATCCGCGGCCAGGAACTTGCCGATCAGCAGCGGGATGTAGGTATCCACGAGGCCCAGCTGCTGGAAGATGATGTACTGCGGGATGATCACCACGTGGAACGGCAGGAGCAGGGTGGCGATCATCATGCCGAAGAAGATGCTCCGGCCCGGGAACTTGATCCGGGCGAAGGCATAGGCGGAAACGGTGGCCGACAGCACCGTGCCGATCACCGAGCCGAGGGCCAGCACCACCGAGTTGGCGAAGAACTGGGCCGTGGACACGCCGCCGATGCCGCCCATCGCCGTGACGAAGTTGTCGAGGCTGAAGTTCGAGCTCCAGATCGACGGGTTGCCGATGATCTCGCTGCTGGGCTTGAACGCCGAGCTGACCATCCAGAGCGCCGGATAAAGCACGACGGCGATGAGGCCCAGCGACAGGACATGGAACACGATGCTGCGGGTGCGTTTGGCCGCGCGGGAGTCGGCCTTGGGGTTGTACTCCTGCGCCGCGGCGGGCCGGGCTTTTGTTGGCTGGCTGAGTGTGGTCATTTTGCATCACCGCTGTAGTGGACCCAGGACTTGGACGTGCGGAAGAAGACCAGCGTGATGATGCCGACGACGATCACCAGCAGCCAGGCCATGGCGGAGGCGTAGCCCATCCGGAAGTCGCTGAAGCCGCGAAGGTAGAGGTAAAGGGTGTAAAAGAGCGTGGATCCTGCCGGGCCGCCTTCACCGTTGGAGATGATGTAGGCCGAGGCGAAGATCTGGAACGCGTGGATGGTCTCCAGGAGAAGGTTGAAGAAGACCACCGGGGAGAGCATCGGGAACGTGATGTTCACGAACTTCCGGAACCGGCCGGCACCGTCCACGGAGGCGGCCTCATACAGTTCCTGCGGGATCTGCTTCAGGCCGGCCAGGAAGATCACCATGGGGGCGCCGAACTGCCAGACCGTCAGCAGGATCATCATGGGCATGGTCATGGACGGGTTGCCCACCCAGCCGCCGAGGTTGATGCCGAAGAAGGACAGCCCCTGGTCCACGGGGCCCTGGTCGCCGAACATGGCTTTCCATACGATGGCGATGGAGACGCTGGCCCCGATAAGGGAGGGTGCGTAGAAGGCGGAGCGGTAGAAGCCCTGGCCGCGGGTGGCGTTGTTCAACAGCAGGGCCACCGCGAGCGCCGCGGCGAGCTTCAGCGGGGTTCCGAACACCACGTAGCTGAGGGTGACGCCCACTGACTGCAGGAACCGCTCGTCCTGGAACAGGCTGGCGTAGTTGTCCAGGCCGATCCATTTGGGCGCCTCAAAGAGGTTGTAGTTGGTGAAGGAGAGGTAGAGCGAGGACAGCATCGGGCCCACGGTCAGGAGGATGAAGCCCAGCAGCCAGGGCAGCAGGAACGTGTAGCCGGCACGGGTGTCCGAGCCCCGCCGGCGCGGTTTCCGCGCGGGCGGGGCAGCGGCGGTGCCGCTGCGGCGGGTCAGGGTCTGAGTCACGAAAGGGTCCTTGTCAGGTCTTCGGCGCGTGCGCTACGCGTTCTGTTTGATGACGTCTTCGGCTTCCTTGAACCACTGGTCCACGGCGCCGTCCACGGTGAACTTGCCGTAGTTCAGGTCCTCGTTGATCCGCAGGAACGCGGTCTCGAGGGTGCCGAAGCCCACGATCGGGGGTTCCGGGGCGTCCTTGAGGTACTTGCCGATCGAGGTTTCGTAGTCCACCACGGCCTTGTCGGTGCCGTCGAAGGTGGTGCCGTCCCGCTGCGTCCTGGAAGCGGGCACGCCGCGGGAGGTCTTGAAGATGTCGCCGACCCCGGGGTCGTTGACCATGAAGTCGATGAAGCGGGCGGCCGCGTCCTTGTTCTTCGTCTTGGAGCTGGCCACCATCAGCATCGAGGGCTTGAGGAACAGGCCCAGGTTGTCCGGATCATCCGACGGGACGGGCACGAGCTTGAGCTGCTTGGCCCCGGTGTCCTTGAGGTATCCGGCCATGAAGTTGTCCCAGGTGTTCTCCGAGACGGTGACGTTGGCGCCGAACGGGCTCTTGGGCTTGAGCTGGGCGCTGCGGTCCGCCGGAACCACGGCGTTGGTGCCGCGGAGGTCCGAGTTCAGGTTCAGCCAGGCGCGAAGATCGTCCTTGCTGAAGCCCAGCTTGCCGTCTCCGGTGAAGGCGTCGATGCCCTTCTGCCGCAGCCAGATGTTGAACTGCCACCAGATGCCGGTGAAGTCGGAGGCGCCGAAGTACTTCCCGCCCCCGGCCTGCCCGATCTTGGCGAGCCAGGCCTTGTACTCGGCGTAGGTCCAGGCGCCGGCCGGCTCCGCCACGCCGATCTCCTTCAGCTTGGCGGGGTCGTAGTAGACGGCGAAGGCATTGGTGCTGGTGGGGATGCCGTAGGTCTTCCCGCGGATCTGGCCGGACGGCAGCAGGGTCTTGTCGAAGGCGTCGGTGTTGATCTTGACGGTGCCGAGGTCCAGGAGCTGGTTGCGCTGGGCGTAGTCGCGCAGGTAGGACAGGTCCCACTGCATGACATCCGGGAGCCCGCCGCCGGCGGCCTCGGTGGCGCGCTTCTGCCAGTAGCCGGCGAAGTCCGTGAAGTTGCCGTTGACCTTGACGTCCGGATTCTTCTGTTCAAACAGGGCGATGGCCTTGCGGGTGCGCTCGGCCCGGTCGTCATTGCCCCACCACGTGTAGGTGATGGTCACCGGGTTGTCAGCGGTGCCTGTCTTGCCTGCCGGCGCGCCGCACGCGGCCAGGGCAGCGGCGGACACCGTTCCTGCCGCCACCGCGGTAAGAAAATTCCTTCTGCTGATCATGGGAGCCTCCTTGCTCAAGAAATGGTGCTCAAAAAATTGGTGCTCTGATGTTGGTGCTCAAATGGGGTGCCCAGCTGTTGCTCAATGGGCGCAGACCTTTGTCAGAAAACTTCGTCAACTGCGTGTCATGATCTGGATTACACGACCTCTGAATCGATACAATAGCCACAACAACCACCCTCGGCAAGCGTTTTCCAAACTTCCCGTTCCAGCCGCCACGCATCCCGCAACGACAAGGAGCCCCATGCCAGCGCAAGAAGCCTCGACTCAACCTCCCGCCTGGAACAGCGGCCCCGGTCTGGCATTCGGCGGCGACTACAACCCGGAGCAGTGGCCAGCCCACGTGCGGCTGGAGGACATCGGCCTCATGAAGGAGGCCGGCGTGACCCTCCTCAGCGTGGCCATCTTTTCCTGGGCGCTCCTGGAGCCGCGCGAAGGGGAATACGACTTTGGCTGGCTGGACGAGGTGCTGGATAACCTGGCCGGTGCAGGCATCAAGGTTGCCCTCGCCACGGCAACGGCGGCTCCCCCGGCCTGGCTGGTGCGGAAGCATCCGGAGGTCCTGCCGGTAACGGCGGAGGGCACCGTCCTGGAACGTGGCTCCCGGCGGCACTACTCGCCGTCGTCCGCTGTTTACCGCCGGTATGCCGCGGGCATCACCCGGAAGCTGGCCGAACGGTACAAGGACCACCCGGCCCTGGCGCTGTGGCACGTGGACAACGAGCTGGGCTGCCACGTTTCAGAGTTTTACGGCGAAGAGGACGCTGCGGCGTTCCGGCGCTGGCTGGAGCGGCGGTACGGCAGCGTCGAGGCGCTGAACGAGGCCTGGGGCACGGCGTTCTGGTCCCAGCACTATGCCTCGTTCGAGGAGGTCATTCCGCCGCGGGCCGCCCCCACCACCCTCAACCCGACGCAGCGGCTGGACTTCCAGCGGTTCAGTTCGTGGGCGCTGATGGACTACTACCGCAGCCTCCTGGCGGTGATCCGGGAGGTGACGCCGGATGTTCCGGCCACCACCAACCTCATGGTTTCCAGCGCCACCAAGTCCCTGGACTACTTCGACTGGGCCAAGGACCTGGACGTGGTGGCCAACGACCACTACCTGGTGGCCGCAGACCCGGAGCGGGAAATCGAACTGGCGTTCAGCGCGGACCTCACGCGCGGCGTCGCGGGCAACCGGCCATGGATCCTGATGGAGCATTCGACGTCGGCCGTGAACTGGCAGCCGCGCAACCAGCCGAAGCTGCCCGGCGAGATGCTGCGCAATTCGCTGGCGCACGTGGCCCGCGGCGCCGACGCCGTCATGTTCTTCCAGTGGCGGCAGAGCGTTGCCGGCGCCGAGAAATTCCACTCGGCCATGGTGCCGCACGGCGGCCGCGAGACCCGGGTGTGGCGGGAGGTGGTGGCCCTGGGCGAGGCCCTCGGCAGGCTCGGTGCCGTCAAGGGGTCCACCGTGGAATCCCGGGTGGCCATCGTCTTTGACTACGAGGCGTGGTGGGCCAGCGAACTCGACTCGCATCCGAGCGTGGATGTGAAGTACCTCGACCTGATCCGCGAATTCCACCGCTCGCTGTTCCTGCGCGGCGTCAGCGTGGACTTCGTCCATCCCGCCGCGGACCTCACGGGATACGGCCTGGTACTGGTGTGCACCCTGTACTGCGTCACCGACGCCGCCGCGGCCAACATCGCCGGCGCTGCCGAAGCCGGCGCCACGGTGCTGGTCAGCTACTTCAGCGGCATCGTCGACGAACGCGACCACATCCGGCCGGGCGGCTACCCGGGCGCCTTCCGGGACCTGCTGGGAATCCGGACGGAGGAGTTCCACCCGCTGCTCGAGGATTACAAGGTTTCCCTGAATGACGGCACCACGGGCCGGGTCTGGAGCGAGCACGTCCACGCCGAGGGCGCGGAAACCCTGGCCACCTTCACCGGCTATCCGCTCGACGACGTCCCTGCGCTGACCCGGCGAACCGCCGGCAGCGGCGCCGCCTGGTACCTGGCAACGCTCCCGGACCGCGACGGCATCGAAAACCTCCTGGACAAGCTCCTGGCCGAAGCGGGAGTGGCGGCCGCCGCTGAGGCCGCTGCCGGCGTCGAACTCACCCGGCGGGTCACGGCCGACGGCCGGCGCTTCCTCTTCGCCATCAACCACGGCCGGGAGTATGCGGCGGTAAAGGCCGACGGCGAGGACCTGTTGGGCGGCGGCCGTTTCGGCGGCATGCTTCCCGGCGGCGCGGCGGCGGTGATCGCCGAGGACTGAGCGTTACCGTGGAGTTTTTGTACAGATAATGGCCGCAAAAGGCCCCTGAAGTCGCGATACGTGCACAAAAACTCCACGCCCGCTCCCGCAGAAAACCCCCACACAAAGAAACCCCGGGCAGCCTCCTCAGGGAGACGGCCCGGGGTTTTTCCGGACGGAGCTAGCTGCTGATTGCGGACTTCATTTCGTCCACGGCCTTGGTGCCGGCGTCCTGGGTGGAGAGCCTGTTGAACAGCACCTCGGAGCTGTAGCGCTTGATGATCTCCTGGATGGCGCCCGCCCCCTTCGGCGGCGGCGCCGGGGCCTCGCCGAGTTCCCCCTTGATCTGGTCAATGAACTTGACCACCTTGACGTCGGCGGGAGTCAGCTTGGACTGGATGGCGGCCCGGACCTCGGAGTTGGGATAGACGCCGCGGTCTGCCAGCAGGACCTCGCCGGCCTTCGTGTCGTTGGCCAGGAAGTTAATGAACTTGGCAACCTCTTCGGGGTGCTTGGTGCGCGAGGACGCGGACCAGAACTGGGAGGCCTTGTACCAGAGCTTGGTGTCGGCCGCTTTGCCCGTCTTGGAGGGAAACCTGAGCACCTGCAGCTCACTTCCGGCCGCCTTCTCCAGTGCGGGCAGCTGGTTGGACCACCAGAAGGCCAGCCCGTTCTTGCCGGTGGCAAGGCCGCTCTGGTCCAGCGGGGCGGCTTCAGCCTCGACGACCTCGGAGGCCGAGGGAACGGCCTTCTTCTCGCTCAGCTGCTTGAGGAAGTCCCACCAGCCGGCGATGTCCGACGGCTCGAATCCGAGCTTGCCGTCCGCGGTGTAGAGGGACTTGCCGTTCTGCCGGAGCCAGACCCCGAGTGAGGCCTCGTCGGTGCCGTAGGCCGCGGCGCCGTACGTTCCCTTGGGAGACTTGGCGGTGACCTCTGCGGAGATGCGCTCGAAGTCCTCCCAGGTCCAGGTCTTGTCATCCGGAAGCGCCACGCCGGCGGCCTTGAAAACCGCCGGGTTGGCCAGGATGGTCGCCGCGTTGATGCCTGCCGCGATCCCTGTCAGGCCGTCGTCGTTCTTGCCGGCATTCAGGGCCGCCTCGTCCAGCTTGGACGTGTCGATGCCGTACTTGGAAAGATCCAGCAGCGCCCCGCGGGAGGAGTACTCGGTGATGTACTTCTCGTCCATCTGGATGATGTCCGGGGCATCGTTGGCGGCAACCTGGGTGGCGAGCTTGTCCCAGTAGCCGCTCCAGTCGCCGTATTCGGCCTTAATCCTGATGTTCGGGTTTTCCTTCTCGAATGCTGCGATGGCGGCCTGGGTGACCTGGGCGCGCTTGTCGCCGCCCCACCAGGAGAACCGCAGTTCAACCTTGCCGTCTGCGCTGGACTGGGCGGGTCCGCCGCAGGCGCTCAGCGCGAGGACGGCGGCAGCGGCAGCAGCCACGGCGCCGGTGGCGCGGAGACGGCGTTTTGCGGCGGGTTTCGCGGATGCGGCGGCCGATGCGGGCCGGGTAAAGAGTGGCACAGGGGTACTCCGATCTTCTTTGATCCTGGAAGCGGGCTGAGAATCGAACTCTGGAACCAGAGTGTTGGGAAAGCGCTTTCTGCTTCACTTAGCTTATAAGTAGGCAGCTTGTATTACAAGATAATTTTTCCGGCGGACAGGTTATTTGATGCCGGTGGTGGCGATGCCCTTAATGAGGAAACGCTGGCCGAAGAGGAACACCAGGAAGACCGGCAGCAGGGACACGATGGACATCGCGAACAGCGAACCCCAACTGGTGGCCGACTGCGAGTCGACGAAGGCGCGGAGCGCGACGGGCACGGTGAACATGTCGGGGTCGGTCAGGTAGATCAGGGCCCCGAAGAAGTCGTTCCAGGTCCAGATGAAGGTGAAAATCGTGGTGGTGGCGAGCGCCGGCACCATCAGGGGCAGGATAACCCGCAGGAAGATGCGGGGGTGGCCGGCGCCGTCGATCCTGGCCGCTTCGTCCAGCTCCTTGGGGATGCCCCGGATGAACTGGACCATGAGGAACACGAAGAAGGCGTCCGTGGCCAGCAGCTTGGGGACAATCAGAGGCCAGAAAGTGTTAACCCAGCCGATCTGGGAGAAGAGGATGTACTGCGGCACGATGATCACGTGGAACGGCAGCATGATGGTCAGGAGCATGATGCCGAAGAACAGCTTCTTGCCGCTGAACTGCAGCCGGGCGAAGGCGTAGGCGGCCATGGAGCACGAGATCAGGTTGCCCAGGATGGAGCCGATCACCACGATGGCGGAGTTGAGCATGTAGTGGCCGAACGGGTGGCTCAGGGCGGACCAGCCGCTCGTGTAGTTGCTCATGTCCAGGCTGTTCAGCCACAGTCCGGGCTCGCGGAAGATCAGGTCGTTGGGCCGCAGCGAGGACACCACCATCCACAGCAGCGGGTAGATCATGATCCCGCCGGTGATGATCAACAGCGCGTGCTTGGCCAGCGCCTTGATGCGGGCGCTGCGGCTGAACGCCAGGGTGCCGCGTGACTCCCGCGGCCGGCCGGCCCTGCCCCGGGACCCACTGCCACGGTTCCTGTTTCCGGGAAGTTTTCCGCCCGTGCCCTGCTCGTGCTCCGGGGCCGGCATCGTCTGAAGTTTAGTCATCGTAGAACACCCAATACTTTGAAGCGATGAAGTTGATGGCGGTGAAGGCGCCGATGATCACCAGGAGGAACCATGCCATGGCCGAGGCGTACCCCATGTCGAACTGACCGAAGCCTTTTTGGTAGAGGTACAGCGTGAAGAACATGGTGGAGTCCGAGGGTCCGCCGTTGCCGCCCGAGACGATAAAGGCCTGCGTGAAGGACTGGAAGGAGCCGATGATCTGCAGCACCAGGTTGAAGAAGATGATGGGGCTCAGCATGGGAAGCGTGATCCGCCAGAACTTCTGCAGGGTGGTGGCACCGTCCACCTCCGCCGCCTCGTAGTACATGTTGGGAATCTGGCGCAGGCCGGCAAGGAAGATGATCATTGGGCTGCCGAACGTCCAGACGTGCAGCAGGATGATGGTGCTGAGCGACGTGCTGGGATCCGAGATCCAGCCGGGTCCGGTGATGCCGAACATCGCCAGGACCTGGTTGACGAGGCCGGTGGTGCCAAAGATCTGCTTCCACAGGATGGCGACGGCGACCGACCCGCCCAGGAGCGACGGGAGGTAGAACACCGAGCGGTAGAAGGGCAGCCCGCGGAGGCCCTTGTCCAGGACCAGTGCGATCAGCAGCGCGACTGCCAGCTGCAGCGGAACACCGACCAGCACGTAGGTGAAGGTGACCCGGAGCGAGTTGTGCAGCCGGGCGTCGCCGAGCATCCTGGTGAAGTTGTCCAGGCCCGTCCATTCCGGCGGCTGCAGGAGGTTGTAGTCAGTGAAGGCGAGATACAGCGACATGAGCATGGGGCCGACCGTGATGACCACGAGCCCTATCAGCCACGGCAGGAGGAACACGTAGGCCGCCTTGTTGTCGCGCCTGTTGGCCCGCTTCTCCTCTTCGGTCACCGGTCCCTTGCGCCGGGATATCGACGACAGTTCGCCGATGGCGCTCACTGGTTCCCCCCGACGTCGACAGGGGCGCCTGGCGTCCCCGCGTTCTGCTGTGCGGCCATGTGGTCTCCTTTGGTCATCGTGGCCATCCACGGATTGGTACTTGCCTGCGGCTTGATGCAGCCGGGCGGCTGGTGCCGCCGAAGGTGCTCCCGATAAGGCCTGAATGCGGTCCAGGCAACGGCGGCTCCGTACCAAAGTAAACGGTTTCTTGACCGCTGTACACCCCTTTGCTAATTTTTGAGAAAGCGTTTTCCGACTTGCAAACGCTGAGAACTTGTGAACGCCGACGACGGCGGGCGCCGGCACCCGCCGCTGCCCGCGGACTGCGAAAGGCAGGACGAAGATGTTGAGACCACGAAGGGCGTTTTCATGACTTCCGCACCGGGAAACACGCAGTCTGTTACGGTCCGGCCCAGCGCGATCGGCGGCTATGGGGACTGGCCCGGCTTCATGGCCGCCGCCCCGCGCTACCGGGCGGCGGACAGCCGGAGCCAGGAACTGGCGGACGCCCTCGGCGTTCCCGGCATCGCTGCCGGGACCGCCGTCACCGTCGAGCGGGAGGACACAAGGGGCGGCGTCACGACGTCCCGCTTGAGCTGGCAGCTGGGCTTCGGCCCCCGGACCACTGCCTGGTTCATCCGGCCCGCGCACGCCGCCGGTCCCCTGCCCGGCGTCCTGGCCCTGCACTGCCACGCCGGCATCAAGTCCACCGGTGCCGCACGGCTGGTGGACAGCCCGACGGCGGGAAGCGCCACGGACCCGCTCCGGGACCGGCTGTATGAGGGCCGGCCGTTCGCAACCTGGCTGGCGTCGCAGGGTTTCGCCGTGCTCGCCCATGACGCCTTCTCGTGGGGCAGCAGAGGCTTCGACCTCGACGCCCCTCCCCTTCGGACGGCCGCCGCCGTCGACGGCCGGAAGGCACAGTGGCGGGAGGCCGGCGTCGAACCGTCCGCCGCGGAACTGTACGACGCCGCGGCCGCCGCCCACGAGGACACCGTGGCCAAGGCCGCGGGCATGCTGGGCACCAGCTTCGCCGGGATGGTGGCGCACGACGACCTCGCGGCGCTGCACGTGCTCGCCGGGCTTCCGGGCGTGGACGCCGGCAGGCTCGGCTGCGCCGGCTTCTCCGGCGGGGGCGGCAGGTCACTGATCCTCGCCGCCCTCAGCCCGCTGGTGCACAGCCACGTTGTGACCTGCATGATGGCCACCTTCGGCTCCCTGTTTCCCGCGCACCTGGACGCACATTCGTGGCTGCTGCAGACGCCCGGCCTCGCCCGCCTGGGCGACTGGCCGGAACTCACCGCGCGCTCCTCGGCGGCCAGCCTGCTGGTCCAGTATGCGTCAGCCGACGAGCTGTTCCCGGAACAGGGAATGCACGACGCCGATGCGGGCCTGGGTGCCCTGCATCCGGCCGGGCGGTACACCGGGAGCTTTTGGCCCGGCGGGCATGTGTTCACCCGCGGGATGCAGGAGGAGGCAGCGGCGTTCCTCGCCGCCGGCCTTCAGGCCTCCGCACCGGCAGGTACTGCGCTCCCCCGCATCGCGCTGGTGGGCGTGCACGGCTACGGCGCCCGGCACCTGGACAATCTCCGGCGGCTGGAAGATCGTCAGCTGGCCCAGCTGGTCGCCGTCGCCGATCCGCGGCCCCCGGCCGACGGGACGTTGGGTTCCGCTGTGAAGGTGTTCCCCACCCTGGACGAGCTGCTGGCAGCGGGAACCGCACCGGATGTTGTCATCCTGGCGACGCCCATCCAGACCCACGCCCCGCTGGCCCTTGCTGCCATTGCCGCGGGCGCCGACGTCTACGTGGAGAAGCCGCCCATGGCGTCCCTGGCCCAGTTCGAGGAGGTGCTGGCCGCGGCCGAGGCGGCAGGCCGGCTGGTCCAGGTGGGGTTCCAGAGCCTGGGCTCGGAGGCGCTGCCGGAGATCGCCGGACTGATGGAGTCGGGGGTCATTGGCCGCATCCGCGGGATCGGCGCCACCGGGGCGTGGGTGCGGAGCGTTGGCTACTTCAAGCGCTCGCGCTGGGCCGGCCGGCGCAGCCTGGACGGCACCGACGTCGTGGACGGCGTGGCCACGAACGCCCTGGCCCATGCGGTCGCGACCGGGCTGCGGATCGCCGGCGCGGCCGGGGCGCAGGACGTCGGGTCGGTGGAGGCCGACCTGTACCGGGCCCACAACACGGAGAGCGACGACACGTCGGTGATCCGGGTCCGCACATCGGCCGGACGGGTGCTGACCTGTGCCCTGACCCTCTGCGCGGCCGAACAGTCCGCGCCGTCGGTGACAATCCTCGGCACGCTCGGCAAGGCGGAATTCTTCTACACCGAGGACAGGCTGGTCCTGGAAACCGCCGGCGGCACCAGCACGCGGACGTTCGGACGGACTGACCTGCTGGAGAATCTCCTGGCCGCCCGCGCTTGCGGCAACACCGCTGACGACGGCGGCCCCCGGCTCCTCAGCCCGCTCTCCGCTGCCGGCGCCTACATGACCGTCCTCGAAGCGGTCCGCACCGCGGAGCCGCCACGGGAGATACCGGCGGCCTGCATTAACTGGGAAGGCGGGGGCGACGACGCCCACCCGGTGGTGCACGGCATCGGGGCCGCGCTGCAGCGGGCCATACTTTCGCAGTCCACGTTCGCCGAGCTCGCGCTGCCCTGGGCCCGGCCGGAACCGGCAGCCCCGTCCCTTGCGGTTGACGGCCGCCCCGTTGCCTGGCTGCAGGACGGAAGCCGCATCACACCGACCTCATCCCCCCGCCCTTACCTGCACCCGGTCAGGACATTCGCGGGCACGGTCGTCACGGACCACCTGCCCGCGGACCACGTCTGGCACCTGGGCGCCGGCGTCGCCATCCAGGACGTGGCCGGCGTGAACTTCTGGGGCGGCCGGACCTACACGCGCAAGGCCGGCGGCTACGTCTGGCAGGACGACCACGGCCGCATCGAAATCACGGACGCGGCCGAGTCCCCCGGAACGCTGGACCAGACGCTGCGCTGGCTCGGCCCCGACGGCACGCCGGTGCTGTCCGAACAGCGGCACTGGCGGTATGACCCGGTCGGCCTGTCCGCGTGGAAGTTGCGCCTCCACTTTGAACTTTCACCTGCCGGTGCGGAACCGGTGGCGCTCGGCAGCCCGGGCTCCAACGGCCGCGAAAACGGAGGCTACGGCGGCTTTTTCTGGCGCCTGCCGCCCGTCACCACCGCGCGGCTCTGGACGGATGCTGCCGAAGGCGAGGACGCCGTGCACGGGACCGCGGCCCCGTGGCTGGCCTGCAGCGGAGTGTTCGGGGCGGCGGGAACGTCCGGGACCGGCAAGGCAGCCACCCTGGTGTTCCTCGCTGCACCGCAGGCACCTGATCCGTGGTTCGTGCGGCTCGCCGGGTACCCGGGCGTCGGGCTGTCGCTCGCGTGGGACACGCCTGTCCTCGCCACAGCTGACAGCCCGGTCCGGCGCACCGTCACGGTGCTGATCGCCGACGGAATCCTGAGCACCACAGACATTGCACAATTCACCGACTCTTTGGGGAAAACCACATGAACGTTCCTGCACCCGCCCTGTTCAAGACCACAGCACCCGAGGACATCAGCCTGCCCGGCAACCCGGACGACCGCGCCGCCAAACGGCAACGGGTCCTGGACATCCTGGACGAAAAGGGCCAGGACACCCTGCTCCTGACCAGCCACACCGCCCTGACGTGGTACCTCGACGGCAGCCGCATGCACATCAGCCTGGCGGGAGACCCGATCGCGGCGCTCCTCGTGGACCGTGCCGGCGACCACCTCATCACCTTCAACAACGAGGCGGAACGCCTCGGCGCCGAAGAGCTGCCGCCCGGCGTCGAACTTCACACGGTTCCCTGGCACGGACAGCTGACCGACGCCGTCGGCAAGCTGAGCTTAAGCGCGCCGCTGGCTGAGAAGTCCGTGGCCGCTGAACTGCGGGCCGCCCGCCAGCCCATGCTGCCCGGTGAGAGCGCCCGGTACGCGCGGCTGTGCGCCGATGCCGCCCGCGCCATGACCGACGCCCTGTCCGGTGCGACGCCGGACACCACGGAGTTCGAGGTGGCGGCCGCCCTGGCCGCACGGATCGTCGAGGCCGGCGCTGAGCCCCTGGTCCTGCTGTGCAGCGGCAGCTCGCGCAGCGCCTTCCGGCACCCGCTTGCCACCCACGCGCCCTTGGGGCGGCGGGCCATGGCCGTGGTCTGCGCGCGGCGGCACGGCCTGGTGGCCAACGTGACCCGGTGGGTGCGGTTCGACGCCGGCACGCCAGAAGAGCGGGACGCCGAGGCACGCATCGCGGCAGTTGAGGCGGACATTTTCGCGGCCACGGTTCCGGGTGCGCGGCTCGGCGGCATCTTCGCCGGGATCCAGGCAGCCTATGCCCGGCACGGCTTCGGCGCCGACCAGTGGACGCGGCACCACCAGGGCGGCCCGGCCGGCTACGCGGGCCGTGATCCCCGCGCCACCGCCGCCACGGACGACGCCGTGGTGCCCAACCAGACCTTCACGTGGAATCCGTCGGGCCCGGGCGTCAAGATCGAGGACACGGTACAGCTGACGGCGGCGGGCACCAGCGTCCTGACGCTGGATCCGCGGTGGCCGGCGGCTGACGTCAACGGCCTCCCCCGGCCGCTGACCCTGCAGTTGTAGCCGTAAACGGCAAAGAGGGCGTTCCCTGGCCCGGGGACGCCCTCTTTTGCTGTGGCCCTACGAGAGCCGGAACGCCGGATCCGCCGGCAGGTCGAAGGCACGGTCCCGCGGTTCGGGGGTGGGTGCTGCAGCGAAGCTGAACCCGAGGCCCGGCAGGTCCGCGCTGTAGAGGCGGCTGTCGCGGATCCGGACCGGCGACGGGCCGGCCAGGATGCCCAGCTGCTCGAAGGAGGCGTCCTCCACGTCCTCCACGCTCACGGCCTCGGCAAGGGTCAGGGCGAGCTGCCCGGACAGCTCGGGCAGCAGGTGCGGCGCCACCCGGATGCTGTTGGCCCGGGCCAGCTCAACGATGCGCCGGAACGGCGTGATGCCGCCCACCCGGATGATGTTGGGCTGGATGATGTCCACCGCCTCCGCCTCGATGAAGTCCCGGAAACGGTAGATGGTGTGGACGTTCTCGCCCAGGGCGATGGGCACCGGCGATTGCTTCCGCAGGCGGCGGTAGGCCGAAAGGTCGTCGGCGCGCAGCGGTTCCTCCAGCCAGTCAAGGCCGAACTGGCCCAGCACCTCCAACGCGCGGAGGGCAGCGGGCAGGTCCCAGCGCTGGTTCGCGTCGATCATCAGCCGGCGGTCCGGGCCAAGCACGGACCGGACCGCGGCCACGCGTTCGGCGTCCTCGGCCACATCCGGCTTGCCCACCTTGATCTTCACGGCCTGGTGGCCGGCGGCCACCCACCGTTCGGTCTGCGCCACCAGCTCGTCCAGGGTGTAGTGCAGGTTCACGCCGGAGCCGTAGACCTCCACCGATTCCTGCCGCTGGCCCAGCAGCCCGGCCAAGGACGCCCCCGCGCTGCGCGCTGCCAGGTCCCAGAGGGCGAGGTCGACGCCGGCCATCGCGATGGTGGTCAGCCCGCCGCCGCCCGCCTCATGCAGGCGCTTCCAGAGCTGGTCCCACACCACGTCCGGATTCGCGTCCAGTCCGGTAATGAACGGGGCGATGTCGTGATCCAGCAGGGCCTTGACCGCCTGCGGTCCAATGGTGGGCGTCCAGGAAAAACCGTGCCCCGCGCCGCCGTCGTCCGTAAAAAGGCTGGTGGCGATGACGTGGTTCTCCGGGGCGTCCGCTCCCCAGCTGCGCCGCAGCGGCACCGTGATCAGGCGCGTGTGCAGCCCGGTGATCCTGGCCGTCATCAGCGGCCTGCCAGCTCGTGGCCCTTGGCCAGGATCGCCTTGAGCTCCACGAGCTGGTCCTCCGTGGGGTCAACCAGCGGGGGCCGGACCGGACCGACCGCCAGTCCGTTGAGGCGCAGCCCGGCCTTGATGAGGGAGACGCCGAAGCCCGGCGTCTGGTCCCGGAGGCGCACCAGGGGCGCGTAGAAACCGTCGAGCAGTGCCTGCCGGCGGTCCTCGTCGCCGCCGGCGTAGGCGTCATAGTAGGCGGTGGC
Source organism: Arthrobacter sp. NPDC056727 (assembly GCF_042790555.1). NCBI lineage: Bacteria > Bacillati > Actinomycetota > Actinomycetes > Micrococcales > Micrococcaceae > Arthrobacter > Arthrobacter sp. NPDC056727. Next base: position 140,522 of record NZ_JBHTZA010000014.1, read on the forward strand.
GATTTCCGGTGCCATGGCGAACGCGGCCGAGGAATACAGGGGGATGCCCAGTCCGCGGTAGGCGCCCTGCGTCAGTTCGGCGGTCAGCAGCCCGTTGAAGAGCAGGAAGTCCTCACGGCCGCTGGCTTTGACGGCGGAGACGATCTCCTGGGCCAGTCCGACGTCGCCGATGCCGTCCTTGAAGCCGATCACATTGGGGTTGCCGGCGAGCTGCGCGATGGCCTTTGCAGTGAATTTGGCCGTGCCGCGGTGGTACACGATCACCGGAAGGCTGCTGGCACCGGCCACCGCCTCGACGTAGGCCACCACACCGTCGGTTGGCCCGCTGACCAGGTACGGCGGCAGGACCAGCAGGGCGTCGGCACCCGCTTCCTCCGCCACGCGGGCAGCGGCAAGCGCGTGGCCCAGGGGGCCACCGGCGCCGGCGATGACCGGCACCTGGCCGTGGACGGTTTCGACGGCGGCGGTCACCACAGTGCGCACCTCGTCGATGCTCAGCGCATGGAATTCGCCGGTTCCGCAGGCCGGGAACACACCGCCGGGACGGTGCTCCAGGCGCGAGGCGATGTGTTCCTTCAGGACCTCAACGTCCACTGCGCCGTCGGGGCCGAAGGGGGTGACGGGAAAGAAGAGTACGCCGTCGAGTTTCATTTGGTCTCCTGTGATCCTGTGGCGGAAGATGCCGCGGCGGGTCCCGTGGCGGCGCCGACCAGGGCGTCCCCGGCGAGTTCGGTGCGCCAGGTGCGTTTGGGTTCCCAGCCGAGCAGCCGCTGGGCTTTGGCGATGGAAAAGGCGGGGCTGGTGCCGGAGAGTCCGGCGGCGAGCCCGGCGCTGCCTGGAACGAACCGGGGCAGCAGCGTGGCCAGCGGTTCGGTGGCCAGCGCGTCGGCGGCGCCCACGAAGAACGTCTCGCCGTTGGGGATGGTGTCCATGTTCCGCAGGAGCACATCCAGGAAGTCCGCCACGTCGCGGGCGTCCACGTAGTTGAAGAGGGCCGGTGCGGACAGCGCCGGGTCGGCGAGCCTTTCGCGGACGGTGTGCCCCTGCTGCGTGGGGGCGCCGTCCCATTCTTCCGGCGAGATGACGTAGCAGGGCCGGAAGGCCGCATAGCGGATGCGGCCGCCCTGGGCCGCGGCGAACATCTGCACCGTCTGTTCGGCGATCAGCTTGGACAGTGCGTAGGCGTTCCAGGGCCGCGGCGTGGTGTCCTCGTCCACCGGAAAAGACTCCGGCAGCCAGCCGGCGGGCGAGCCATAGCCCAGGACAGTGGGGCTGCTGGCCGTGACGATCTTGCCGATACCGAGTTCCGTGGCCGCACTGACCACCGCGAAGGCGAGACGGGTGTTCGTGCTGAAGATGACATCCTCGGGTGCGCTGAAAGGCACGGCAATAGCAGCAAGGTGGATGACGGCGTCGGGCGCTGTGCGTTCCAGGAGGCGGAACGCCTCACCCGGGGCCAGCAGGTCCGCGGTTTCCTGTTGGACGCCGGCCGGGAACGTGCCGGCCGGGACGGCGTCCCGGTCCGCCGAGACCACGTCGTGGCCCGCTTCGGCGAGGCCGGCGACCACGCTGCGGCCCAGGCGCCCGGCACCGCCGGTGACAAGAATTCTGCTCATGGGTGTTGTTTCCTGCTCTGGTCAGGCCCGGCCGCGGCGCAGTTCCACGCCCAGGCCAAGCTCGCTGATGCGGACGGGGAGTTCGGTTTCCAGCGACGCGTTGCCCGCGATCCCGACGGACACGGAGCGCAGCCCGTCCAGGTAGCCGGAGGGCCGTCCCAGCGGGTCCTCGGCCGGGCCGTTGAAGAGGTCCGAGAGCAGGAGGTTGTCGCCGCCGCCGTGGCCGCCCTCGCCGTTGACGATGGGCACCTCGTAGGCGGGCTCCCAGTGGCGTTGGACCACCAGGCGTTCCCCGTTGCGGCGGACGGCGTCGTCCTCCTCGACCGGCGTGGCGGAGGGGTCCACCACGGTTTTCTTGTCGGTGCTGTGGACGACGGCGGCACGTTCCACCACCTCCAGCTCGGCCCGTCCTTCAGTGCCGTTGACGGCGACCCGGTAGCCCTCCCACGGGCTGTGGGCGTTCAGCGAGTAGCTGAGCGTGGGACCTTTTTCATAGTCCACGGTGAGCGCCAGGTTGTCCTCGATGGTGATGCCCTCGGTGAAGACGTCCTGGTCCCGGTGGTAGCCGTCGAACTTCTCGTTGTCGTAGTACAGCCCGCGGAGCCGCTCGTCTTCGCGGAGGTCCAGGGCGAAGGGGTCCCGTGCTTCCGGGGCGCTGCCCTCTGTGGTGCCGCGTTCGGGGCGGGGGCCGAGGCCGCGCTCCGCGGCGTTCCTGGCGCCGTAGAACCGCAGCCCGCCGGACGCGTATACCCGCTCCGGCACGTCGTCGATCCACCAGTTCACCAGGTCGAAGTGGTGGGAGGCCTTGTGGATGAGCAGGCCGCCGGAGTTCTGCTTGTCACGGTGCCAGCGGCGGAAGTAGTCGGCGCCGTGGACGGTGTCCAGAACCCAGCTGAAGTCGATGGACGTGACCTTGCCGATCACCCCGTCCTGGATGACCTGCTTCAGCGCGCTGTTCCGGGGCGAGTAGCGGTAGTTGAAGGTGACCACAACGTTGCGGCCGGTGGCCGCAACGGCCGAGGTGATGCGGCGGCAGCCCTCGGCGTCGATGGTCAGCGGCTTTTCAACGACGACGTCGGCGCCGGCCTCGAGTGCCTCGACGATGTAGTCCGCGTGGGTGTAGTCGGGGGTGGTGACGATGACGCGGTCGATCGCGTTGGCCCTGATGTATTCGGTCAGGTTGCCGGGTTCGAAGGAGTCGGCCGGTGCCTCTGCGCCGAGTTCCTGGATGAGCCGCTGGTAGTACTCCACACGGCCCGGATTTGCGTCCGAGAGAGCCACCAGCCGGGCCACATCCGCATGCTGGCCGAGGATCGCGCGGATGTACATCTCCGAACGGCCGCCGGTGCCGATCAGCGCGATGCGGGCCCGCTTCGTTGCTGCGGCGGCCTCCGCTTCCTGCTGCCGGGCGGTGTCGACATTGACCATGGGTGGGCCCCTTTCCAAAGGCGGTAGGCGGGCCGCTTGACGCGCTGCCCACATGAAGGAAGAATCCTGAGAAAGCGTTTTCTCGAAACGTTATAAGCTTTGTATCAAGACACCGGCGAGCGCGTCAACCATCTTTCGAAAAGCCGAAAGTGGCGCTAAGGCGGGGTGTTGTTATGCGCCGCGGCAGCGAACGCGGCAAGGGACACGGAAGGAAGTTATGGCCAGGAGAACGGGCACCCGGCGCATCGGCATCGCGGACGTCGCCATCAAAGCCGGAGTCTCGCATGCCACCGTTTCCCGCGTCATGAACGGCAACTTCAGCGTGGACCCGGCCATTGCCCAGCGGGTGCGGGACGCCGCCGCGGAACTGAACTACCAGCCGAACCCCGTGGGCCGAAGCCTGGCCCTGGGCAAGACCGACACCATCGGCATCGTGGTGCCCGACCTCGCCAACCCCACATTCCAGGCCATACTCCGGGGGCTGAGCATGGCCGCAGCCCAGGACGGCTACCGCGTGCTGATCGCCGACTCCTCGGAGGTCTCCAGCGAGGAAGCGATTCTGGCCGGAGAGGCGCGGCGGCGCTGCGACGGGCTGGTGCTCTGCGCGCCGCGTATGGCTGACGCCGAACTCGAGGAACTGGCGCCGTCACTGCACCCCATGGTCCTGATCAACCGCAGCACCACGGAAACACGCGTGCCGAGCCTCGAGGTGGACTACAGCCAGGGCGTCCAGGAGCTTGCAGAGCATCTGGTGGACCTGGGACACACCAGCATCGCCTTCCTCGCCGGCCCCGCCCGAAGTGCCTCGAACCGGGCCCGCATGGCCGGGCTGGACAAGTTCCGGGCAGCCAATCCCGGCGTCGACCTCCTGATGCTCGAGGGCGGGTCCAGCTTCGAGACCGGCCATGAAGCGGTGGACGAGGTGCTGGCCAGCGGGGCCACGGGCGTCCTGGCCTTCAACGACCTCGTGGCCATGGGACTGCTCAGCGGACTTCACGAGCGCGGCGTCCGCGTCCCCGAGGACATCTCCGTCACCGGCTTCGACGACATCCCCTTCGCCAGGTACACCACCCCGCCGCTTACCACCGCGGCGGTGCCGATCACGGAACTCGGCGAACGGGCGTGGCACAGCCTGCGGGCCCTGATCCGCAACGCCGAGGCCCCGGACGAGGAGAGCACCTTCCAGCCGCGGCTTGAGATCCGCGGCAGCACCGGCCCCGCCGCCAAGTAGCTCCCCCGCCGCTGTGGAGTTTTTGTACAGATAATGGCCGCTAAAGGGCCTCTAAGTCGCGACAGGTGGACAAAAACTCCACGCCCTGTCGTTATGACTTGGCCGGCGCCAGGAGCACCTGGACGAGCTCCGTCAGGCCGCCGGCCATGTCCACCTTTTTGTCGTACAGCCACTGCAGCTGCAGGCCGTCGAAGGCGGCGATGACCAGCCGCGCGAGTGACTCCGCCCCGGCATCGGACCGGACCTCCCCCGCATCCTGGCGCCGGCCAATGTCGAGCGCCAGCTCCTCGACCAGCTGGGAATACCGGTCCTGGAAGTAGCCGTGGGAAGCGTGTCCGGGGTCGTTGGCCGTTGCCGACGCCACAGCGTAGAGCGTGGTAAGCCCCGGCTCCCGCCTGTTCCGCTCCGCCACGGACGCCAATACCGGCAGTCCGAACTCGGCCAGCCCGCCGATCTCCCTGCTGCGGCGGTCGCGCTCGGCGAGCACCGCCGTCAGGAGTTCCTGCTTGCCGCTGAAGTAGTGGAAGAGCGTGGCTTCCCTGACCCCCACGAGCTCGGCCACGCGCTTGAGGGCCGTCCCCTCGAAGCCTTCGGTGGCAAAGACATCCGTGGCGGTCTGGATGATCTGCTCGCGGCGTTCGGCGCCTTTGGCGTACTGCCCGCGGGGCTTTGATGGAGACATTTCGCCAGTTTATTTCACGGCCGCGATCCACCGGGCGAACGTCAATGCGAAAAAACCTAGTCACACTCGGTTTTTGGGGTTACGCTTTTCTCCGAGGCCCAACGGTGGGTCACTTTTCGTCAGGAGGCAATGTGGCCATCGAATCCCTATCCGAGGAGACCGCGGCTCCGTCCGTACTTTCCCCAACCGCAGGACCGTCCCTCAAGGCGCCACGGGCCTATGTCATCGGCATGCCCATCGCCAGCGCCGGGCTCTGGATGGCGCTGCTCGCGCCGGCCCTCGTGGTCCTCGCCATCAAGGTCTCCGAGATCACCACCCCGGAAACCCGGGCCGGAGCGCTGAGCCTCGTGGCCGGCGCCGGGGCCGTCATCGCCCTGCTGGCCAACCCGTTCTTCGGACGCCTGAGCGACCGCACCACGTCCCGGTTCGGCATGCGCAAACCGTGGATTGTCGGCGGCGCCCTGATCGGACTCGGAGCGCTCTTCTTCCTGGGCCTCGCCGCGGATGTGGCCGGCGTGCTGGCTGCCTGGGTGGTGGCGCAACTGGGATTCAACGCCGCGCTGGCCGCACTCGTCGCCACCCTCCCGGACCAGGCCGCCCCCGCCGAGCGCGGCCGCCTCTCCGGCCTCATCGGCATGACCCTGCCGGTCGGCCTGGTGGCCGCTGCGTACTTCGCGCAGCTCTTCGACAACGCCTTCCAGATGGCGGTGGTCCCCGGCGTCGTGGGGACCTCTCTGGCCATCGCCTTCGCCTTCACGTTCAAGGACCGCGTGCTCACCGAGCGGCCGGCGCCCCTTAACCTCAGGGAAATCCTGGGGTCCTTCTACTTCGACCCCCGTCTGCACCCCGGCCTCGGCTGGGCCTGGCTCACCAAGTTCATGGTCTACGTGGGCTACTGCGCCGGCCTGCTCTACCTGCCGTACTTCTTTGCCGACCAGCTCCATGTGGCCGAGGAGAGCATCGCCTCCCTGGTCTTCCAGGCCACCCTGGTCAGCTCGGCCGGAACCATGGTCACCAGCATCCTGGGCGGCTGGATCAGCGACCGGATCGGCAAGCGCAAGACCCTGGTCATCGCCTCCAGCCTCATCATCATGGCCGGCCTGATCGTCATCGCCATGAGCCCCGGCACGGACCAGGTCCTCGTGGGCCAGGCGATCGTGGGCCTCGGCCTGGGCTGCTTCGGCGCCGTCGACGTGGCGCTCATCGCCGACCTGCTGCCGAGCAACCAGACCGAGAATGCCAAAACTTTCGGGGTCTTCAACATCGCCCAGGCGCTCCCCCAGTCAATCGTGCCCGCTGTCGCTTTCCCGGTCATCGCCCTTGGCGGCTACCCCGCCCTCTTCCTCGGCGGAGCCGTCGTCGGCATCATCGGCGCCCTCCTCGTCACCCGCATCAAAGGAGTCAAGTAAATGAACCCCACCCTGTCCGCACACAAGACCGCCCAGGTGGACACCGGACTGCTGCCGGAGGAAGCCGAGGCGCGCCTGCGCGAACTGGCCGCAAGCCTCCCCTTGGAACAGCAGATCCAACTGCTGACCGGCGCCGACGTCTGGTCCACCCATGCCCTGCCGGAGATCGGCCTGAGCCGGATCGTGCTGTCCGACGGCCCTGCCGGTGTCCGGGGCGAAGACTTCGATGAGCGGCACGACTCAATCTCCCTGCCGTCGTCGTCCGCCCTTTCCGCCACCTGGAGCATGGACACCGCCCGCCGCTACGGCCAGGTGCTGGGCCAGGAGGCCCGCCGCAAGGGCGTCCACGCCGTCCTCGGCCCCACCATCAACCTGCACCGCTCCCCGCTGGGCGGCCGCCACTTCGAATGCATGAGCGAGGATCCGCGGCTCACCGCCACCCTGGCCGCCGGCTACGTTTCCGGCGTGCAGTCCATGGGCGTGGGCGCCACCCCCAAGCACTACCTCGCCAACGAGGCCGAAACCGACCGCTTCACCGCCGATTCCGTCGTCGACGAACGGCCGCTGCGCGAGCTCTACCTCGCCGCGTTCGAGGACGCCGTCACCGAGGCCCGGGCGTGGCTGGTCATGAGCTCCTACAACTCCATCAACGGCACCACGGCCAGCGAGAACACGCTCCTGGAAACCCCGCTGTCCACCGAATGGGGCTTCGACGGCGTCGTGGTCTCGGACTGGACCGGCGTCCGTTCGGTGGAGGCCGCCAACGCCCATCAGGACCTCGAAATGCCCGGACCGGTGGGCCACTGGGGCGCCAAGCTCCTCGCCGCCGTCGAGGACGGCCGCGTCAGCCGCGGCGCGATCCTGGAAAAGGTGACCCGCATCCTGCGCCTCGCCGCCAGGGTCGGCTCGCTGGCGGGCTTCGAACCCGCCGTCACCGATTTCCCTGCCGAGCTCGACGGCGCCCGGGTGGCCCGCGAAGTGGCAGTGCGCGGCGCGGTGCTGGTGCGCAACGACGGCGGCCTGCTCCCGCTCGACGCCAAGGCCCTCGGCAACGTAGCAGTCATCGGCCACAACGCAGAGGAAGCCCGCACCCAGGGCGGCGGCAGCGCCACCGTCATGCCCAAGTACACCGTCTCGCCGCTGGAGGGCCTGCGCAAGGCACTGCCCGACGACGTCACCGTCACCTACGCCCGCGGCGCCAAGGTGGCCGAGGGGCTGCAGCCGTTCGCCCGGAAGGCCCTGCGCAACCCGGTCAGCGGCGTGCCCGGCATGCGCGTCACCTTCCTGGCCGCCGACGGAACGGAGATCTCGGGTGAGGACCGGCTGGCTTCGCACCTGATCTGGTTCGGCGTCGGCATCCCCGAGGGCACGGCGGCCATCCGCATGCAGACCGAGTGGACAGCGGACACGGCCGGCGTCCGCTACCTGGGCGTGGGAACGGTGGGCCAGATCGCCCTCTCCATCGACGGGACCGTGGTCTTCACCGGGGAGCTGGAGGACGACACCGACGTCCTGGGCGCTGCCCTGTTCGACCCGCCCCAGACCATCCACGCCTTCGAGGCCGCCGCCGGCCAGCGGTTCGCCATCGACGCCCTGTACCAGCTGCCGCAGCAGCAGGAGATTCCGCTCACGGCCATCCTGCTCGGCGAGGAAGCCATCGTCGCCGACCCCCAGGCCGAGATCCGGGCGGCCGTCGAGACGGCGCGCACGGCCGATGTCGCCGTCGTCGTGGTGGGCACTAACGCCGCGATCGAATCCGAGGGCTTTGACCGCAAGGACCTGGACCTCCCCGGCCACCAGAACGAGCTGGTCGAGGCCGTGGCCGCGGTCAACCCGCGCACCGTCGTGGTGGTCAACTCCGGCTCACCCGTGCTCATGCCGTGGCTGGAGAAGGTCGGCTCGGTGCTGCTGGGCTGGTTCGGCGGACAGGAGTTCGGCACCGCCGTGGCGGACATCCTGCTCGGCAACGAAGAGCCCGGCGGCCGGCTGCCCACCACCTGGCCGGCGGCGCTCGAGGACGTTCCCGTCCTGAACACCACGCCCGTTGACGGCAAGGTGGTCTACAGCGAGGGCATCCACGTCGGCTACCGGGCCTGGCTCAAGCAGCAGGCCGCAGGCGGCGCCGCGCCGCTGCTGCCGTTCGGCTTCGGCCTCGGCTACACCACGTTCGACCTCGGCACCGCGCACGCGCCGCAGTCAGTTCCTGCCGGCCAGGACATCGCGGTGCACGTCCCCGTCCGGAACACCGGCACCCGCACCGGGCGCGAAGTGATCCAGGTCTATGTGTCCCGTGAGGACTCAGCGGTTGAGCGCCCGGTCCGCTGGCTGGCCGGCTACGCCGGAACGCACCTGGCAGCGGGCGGCACGGGCACGGTCGAGGTGCGGATCCCGGCCCGCGCCTTTGAACATTACGACGGCGGCTGGCAGGTCGAGCGCGGCTCCTTCCGCCTGCTGGTCGGGCGGCACGCGGCCGACGACTTCCAGACGCTGGAGGTCGAGGTCCGCTAAACCCCTTGGAGTTTTTGTCCAGATATCGCGGGTTAAACGCCGGCAAATTCAATGGGTGCGTGCAACGCGTGGGTTTATGCCGCTTGTAGCAGCTGGGTGAGTCGGTTGGCTGGGGTGTCTAGGTTGAGGGTTGGC
>NZ_JBHTZA010000015.1:0-119962 GCF_042790555.1 Arthrobacter sp. NPDC056727
ACGAAGTCCCCTGGTTCAAACCCCCACCAGAACTCGACCCCCACCGAAAACCCCGCCGCAACCAATACTTCCGCTCACGACCCCACCGCGAATGACTGGTGGACGACGGGAAATTCCGGGGCCAGCCGAGGGCAGGCCCAGACGCGGGCCGCGACACCGTCACGAACCGCAGAGCCAGGCGCAAAAAAGCTCGCCCTCTGACCCGCAATGGGGCCGGACACCAGCGGATGCACTCACCGGCGTTGCAATAACGAGCGCGCCCTCCCGCCAATGGACTGCGACCTGTGGGTCATCGGCGCTGGCGGCTGACAGTTGCCAATCCCAGGGCGGCGATGCTTCTGGACGGCGCAGTTGGACTAACAAACCGTGCTGGCCAGGCTCCGCTTCCCTCGCTAGGCTCTTCCCGCCGTGACATCTGCACTTCCAAACGCGATCACCCGACTCAAGGAGAGCAACATGGCCGTTACCTACACCTTCGACGTCTTTTCCAGCCTCGACGGCTTCGGCTCCCACAGCGGAAACTGGGGCGGTTACTGGGGCAAGCAAGGCCCTGAACTGCTCGAGCGCCGACTGGCCTTGTACGGTGAGGAGCAGCGAATGGTCTTTGGAGCCAACACGTACCGGGCGTTCGCGCGGATGCTGGCCACGAGCAGCAACGAGTCAGAGGTCCGCGACCCGTGGGTCACACGGATGACCAGCCTGCCGGCAACGGTGGTGTCGCGAACGCTCCAAGAACCGCTCAACTGGCCGGATGCGACTCTCGTGAGCGGCGACGCAGTGGACGTGGTTGCCCGGCTCAAGGAAGAGTCAGACGTGCCGCTGCGCTCCCACGGCAGCCTCTCGATGAACCGGGCACTGATGGCCGCCGGCCTGGTAGACCGCGTCCAAGTGACGCTCTTCCCTGTGATCACCGGCCAGACAGGGGAGGAGCCGGTCTTCCACGGTGCCGCCGACTTCGACCTCGAGCTGATCGAAAGCCGGACGCTCGACGGCCACACGCAGGAGCTCATCTACCGGCCACGCCTGCACGCCTGAAAACCGTGCCCTCCTGAAAACAAGGCACGTCTGAACCCAGGTCATGCAACAGGACTGAACCCGCCCCTACCGCACCTGCAATACGTGTGCGTCCGTGATGCGCTGCAGCTCGCCGTAGCTGATCGAGAACATCGAGTGGTGGTCACCGGCTCCGGCCCAGAGCGTTGCGTGGTCTTCAAGCGAGGCGTCCAGCAGCGTGCGGATCTTGGCCGGGTGCCCAACGGGAGCCACGCCGCCCACTTCCTGGCCCGTGTGGTGCAGCACGAAGTCCGGCGCCGCGCGGCGGATCCTTCCCGTGCCCAGCTGGGAGGCGACCAGCCGGACGTCGACTTTCGCGGCGCCGCTGGCGAGGATCAGCAGGGGAGCGCCGTCCACTTCGAATACCAGGCTGTTCGTGATCGCTGCGACGTCGCAGCCAAGCGCGTCGGCCGCGGCAGCCGCCGTCGGGACCGCACCGGGAAGAACCGTCACTGTGTCGCGGGCGCCGGCGGCGGTCAGGGCGCGGCGCACGTTGGCCACCGGGTCGGCAAGCATGTCCGTGCTCCTGTCGTCAGAACCCCTGGGCATCCAGGATCGCGTCTTCCTCTTCTTCGGCCGTCGGCCTCTTGCGCTTCCGTGGTGCCGGCGGACGACGGCGGGCTCCCGCGGCAGTGTGGGGAAGTTCGCCGCCCGCCGCCTCGGCGTCCTCGGCATCCATGGCAGCGTTGCGGGCCTGCTGCCGGGCCGCATAACCAAAGGCCACGAACATCAGGATTCCAAAGGCGAACCACTGGAGCGAATAGGAAAGGTGCGTACCCTCATCCACCGAGGGCATGGGGAACGGCTGCGGCATGTCCGCCACCGGCGGAGTCTCAGACGCGAGCTGCCCGTAGGCGCCGGTCAGGAGGGGATAGCCAAGCTCGGCCGCATAAGTGGGCAGGTCAATGGAGGCCAGCTGGCCCTCGGGCGCGCCGCGCTGCAGCGTGGGTTCGCTGTGCTTGAGCCGCACCACTGCCGTGATCTGCCCTGACGGCGGTGCCGGAATGGAGTCCGGCCGGCCTGGAGTCTTGTTACCGATCGGCAGCCAGCCGCGGTCGATCACCACGGTCTCGCCCGACACGAGCTTGAACGGAATCACCACCTCGTACCCGGGCTGCCCGTTAAGGGGCCGGTTGCGGACAATCCGCAGCCCGTCGACGTCGTAAGTCCCCTGGAGCCTGACCTGGGTCCATTCCCGCGACGGGTTCAGCTCGTCAAACTCATGGCGGGCCTGGGCAAACGTGATGGGAGTGGCCGAATAGTTGGACGTGACCCGCTGGATCTCCGCCAGAGTCTCCGCCCGGCGGTCCATCTGCCAGCGGCCCAGGAACACGCAGCCGGTGGCAAAGATGGCGGCCAGCAAAAGGTAACCCAGCCACTTGCTGGAAAACAGGAACTTGTACATTCAGCTGTTCCCGCCCAGTTCCGCCGCCTCGAGCGGCACGGTTTCCTTCCAGAGCCCGCGCGTCTGCAGGTAGTCCTCCAGCCACGCCTTATGGTCGTCGCACGCCAGCCACACCTTGCGGCGCTCAGGCGTGTGAATCTTAGGATTGTTCCAAAGGAGCTGCCAGGACGCATCGGCCCGGCAGGCTTTGCGGGAGCAGGTGGCCGCGGAAGCCGGCGCGGCAAGGTCGCCGCTGCCGCCGCCCAGGTTGAAAATGTTCATGAAGCTTTCTGTCCCCGGCCGTCGTCGTCTTCTTCATCATCAGCAATGAGCTCGCCCTGGAGCACCGTTGGTTCAGCCGCGGTGCCGTCGCTTGCCGCGGTCCCGGAATCGTCGCCCGCTCCGAGCTCAGCGTACGGCGTGTAGTCCAGCAGCGCATCGCTGTGGATCTCCGCCTTGTCCGAACCGTTGGCGATCACCACCGCGACCCACGGCAGGAAAACCGCGCCCGCCACCGCAACCAGTTTGAACCAGCCGTCCACCACGAAAATCAGGATCAGGCACACCATGCGGATGCCCATGGCGAGGGCGTACTTGATCATGCGCTCCCGCATGTCTTCGGAATGCGCTGCCGCGGCGTCCGTGATGCTGATTACTTCCGGATGGCCGGCGGGGGAGTCACGCTTCCCGGGCGTCTGCTGTCCGGGTTGGGGTTCAGGTATCACGACTGTCTCATCACGCTCCAATGGCTACCCCAATTCTCTCACCATCCGAAGGCGGCTCCCAATCGGACGATAAGATCGGAGGCAGTTCAAAAACCAGCCACCACAGCGGAGCCATGCTCCGCGGAAATTCGGAGCACACATGTCTGAAGCAGCAACCACGGCCCGCAGCGTCCTTATCACCGGCGGAAACCGCGGCATCGGCCTGGCCATCGCGGAGGCATTCGTGGCCAACGGGGACAAAGTGGCCGTGACCTACCGCAGCGAATCCAAGCTGCCGGAGGGTGTCCTGGGCGTCAAGGCCGACGTGACCGACGAAGCCTCCATTGACGCTGCGTTCGCCGAGGTCGAGGCGGCCCACGGCCCCGTCGAGGTGCTGATTGCCAACGCCGGCATCACCAAGGACACGTTGCTGCTGCGCATGAGCGAGGACGACTTCACGTCCGTCATCGACACCAACCTGACCGGCGCCTTCCGCGTCATCAAGCGCGCCTCGAAGGGCATGATCCGGCTGCGCAAGGGTCGCGTGGTGCTCATCTCCTCCGTCTCCGGCCTGTACGGCGCACCGGGCCAGATCAACTATTCCGCTTCGAAGGCAGGCCTCGTGGGCATCGCCCGTTCCCTGACCCGCGAACTCGGCTCGCGCGGAATCACGGCGAACGTGGTGGCGCCCGGCTTCATCAACACCGACATGACGGCCGAACTGCCGGAGGCCACGCAGAAGGATTACCTGGCCAGCATCCCGGCCGGACGCTTCGCTGACGCCTCCGAGGTGGCCAACGTGGTGCGCTGGATCTCGAGCGACGAGGCTGCCTACATCTCCGGCGCCGTCATTCCGGTCGACGGCGGCCTGGGCATGGGTCACTAGGCTCCCGGAACATCCCGGCCTGCTTTCACGACGGCGGGCCGCCGGCTTCTTTGTCGCGTTTCGACAAAGGAAACCCGCGTGCCCGCTGGCATGATGGACTGCAGGCCATCAGTTATTAGACGTTTCGAACAAAACTTAGACAAGCTTTTAGACAAGTTTTTAGACAAGGGAGCCCACATGGGACAGCTGGACAACAAGACAGCCATCGTCACCGGTTCTTCGCGCGGCATCGGCGCCGAAGTTGCCAAGATCCTCGCCGGCGAGGGCGCCGCCGTCGTCGTTAACTACCGCCAGAAGGCGCCGCGCGCCAACAAGGTGGTGTCCGGCATCGAGGCCGACGGCGGCCGTGCCGTCGCCGTCGGAGCCGACCTGACCACGCTCGAAGGCGTGCAGGCTCTGGCCAGCGCCGCCATGGAAAACTTCGGTTCACTCGACGTCCTGGTCCTCAACGCCTCCGGCGGCATGGAAACGGGCATGGAGGAGGGCTACGCCCTCAAGCTCAACCGCGACGCCCAGGTCAACATGCTCAACGCCGCCGTGCCCCTCATGAAGCACGGCTCCCGCGTGGTGTTCGTGACCAGCCACCAGGCACACTTCATCAACTCGGTCCCCACCATGCCCGAGTACGAGCCCGTCGCCCGCAGCAAGCGCGCCGGCGAGGACGCCCTGCGCGAACTGCTCCCGAACCTCGCCGAGAAGGGCATCTCCCTGGTGGTCGTCTCCGGCGACATGATCGAGGGCACCGTGACCGCCACCCTGCTTGACCGCTCCAACCCGGGCGCCATCGAGGCACGCCGCGCCGAGGCCGGCAAGCTGTATTCCGTGGAGGAATTCGCCGCTGTGGTTGCCAGCATGGCCACCGCCGACGTCGAGTCCGGCCACACGGAATACGCCGGCGGCGCGGACTACTTCGGCAAGAACGCCGAGTAGTCACCGACGCAGCGGTCCGTGGTCTTGCCGCGGATCCCTAATACGAAGCCGCTTACACGAAGGCCCGGCGCACCAGCGCCGGGCCTTCGCTGTACCCAACAACCTTTCCTGCGCCCGGCACCTGCACCGGAACCCAAGTTGGGCGGACCAGGCCGTTGTCCGGGCGGCCCGGGACGCTTAGGGTCGTAGCCATGGCAGAGGATGCAGCAGTACCGACGCGGACCTACCCGGCCGGCGTGCCGTGCTGGGTGGACACCCAACAGCCCGACGTGGAAGCTGCCATGAGGTTTTACGGCGGATTGCTCGGCTGGGAGTTCGACGCCGGTGCGGCACCGCCCGGGGATGCCGGCAGTTACGTAGTCGCCCGGCTCGGCGGCCAGGAAACGGGCGCCATCACCGGAATGGGGACCGGAATCCATGGCGTGCCCGCATGGAACACGTATATCGCGGTGGAGGATGCAGACACCGCGGTGCGCCACCTGCTCTCCGCCGGTGCAGCGCTGAAATCTGCTCCTGCCGATACCGGAGCGGGCGGCGTTCGGGCTGTGCTGGCCGACCCCGAGGGAGTGGAGTTCCGCATCTGGAAGCCCCGGGAGCGGCCGGGCGCCCAGGCCGTCAACCTGCCCGGCGGCTGGAACTTCAGCGACCTCCACACGGCGGACACGAATGCGGCTGCCGATTTCTACGCCAGGGCCTTCGGCTGGCAGTTCGACCGCCTCGATTTCGGCACCATGATCCGCCGCCCGGGATATGGCGACCATCTGGAGGCCACCGTCGACCCCAATATCAGGGCCAGGCAATCGGGGGACGCCGTCCCTACAGGTTTTGCGGACGCAATTGGTTGGCTTGCCCCTGCTCAGCCGGGCGAACGGCCGCACTGGCATGTCACCTTCACCGTCGCTGACCGGGACGAGGCGGTCCGGGAGGCAGAACGCCTCGGCGGCCACGTCCTGGGACAGGACGACACCATGTGGACGCGCACCGCGCTGATCCGGGATCCCGGCGGCGCTGTCTTTACAGCGAGCCAGTTCACGCCGCCGTCGGACTTCTAGCTCCTGCCCGGCCTGCTCCGGCCGGGCGTGTTCCGGCCGGGCGTGTTCCGGCTATTCAGACGCGGTGCCTTCAGATAGCGGTGCCTTCAGATAACTTTTAGACGCCGGCGATGTGCCGGACCGCGTCGAGGTACGGCATGTTGACGGCGGCGTCAGCCACGGCTCGGACGGCGGGCTTGGCATTGAAGGCCACGCCGATGCCCGCGGCGCCGAGCATGTCGAGGTCGTTGGCTCCGTCGCCCACCGCGATGGTGTGCTCCAGTGCGATGCCCTCGGCGGCGGCCCATTCGCGAAGGTACTTTTCCTTGGCTGCACGGTCGATCACGGCGCCGAGAACCTTGCCGGTCAGGACGCCGTCCACGATTTCCAGCTCGTTGGCGATCCAGTAGTCCATACCAAGGTCCTCGGCGATCGGGCGCAGGATCTGGTTGAAACCGCCGGACACCACCGCCACGGCATGGCCTGCGGCCTTGAACGCCGCGACCAGTTCGGCGGCTCCCTCGCTCAACTTCACTTCCGCGCGGACGGAATCGACGACGTCGGCAGGCAGTCCCGCGAGGACGGCCACGCGGGCGTGCAGGCTTTGCGCGAAGTCGAGTTCGCCGCGCATCGCAGCCTCCGTGACGGCGGCGACTTCGTCGCGCTTGCCGGCGTAGGCGGCAAGGAGTTCGATGACCTCCTGCTGGATGAGGGTGGAATCGACGTCCATGATGAGCAGCTTGCGCTCCGCGTTCCGCAGCTCGGCGGGCACGACGGCGGTATCCACTCCGGCCCGGTCCGCGTTCTCCTTCGCGGCGGCAATCGCGTGCCGCAGGCCGGCGATGTCTGCGGAGGACGCCGAAGGCACGGAGAAGTCCACGGTGCAGACCTCAAATCGTCCGTCGCCTGCGCTGGAGGCTTCCCCGAAGGTGGCGCCGGAGTCCGCCAGCAGGGACCGCAGGATTTCCGGTTCCGAGGGGGACAGTTTCAGGCCATAGCTGACCGCAGTCACGTTCGAAGTCATGCCTGCAATCTTATCGAGCGCAGCGGCGCCTCCCGAATCCGTTGCCCGGGACCGCTTACAGCCGGCTCCCAGCAAACGTCCGGCCAGCCCGGAGACCGGTGGGGCAGAATGGCCCGATGATCTCTGCCCTGACTGCCCGCCTGCGCCCGACGCCCTTGCTGAGGGCGTCCCAGCAGGTACTTTTCTGCTGGGCCGGGGCTCTCCTTGTGGCTGGTGACGCGGTTTTCTGGCTCATGTTCGCGGCCGTCCAGTCCGACTCGGGGCTGGCGGCAATGGACGGTCCCGTGCACAGCTTGCTGGTGGATTCGCGCAATCCTGCTGCCACCGCGCTGCTGGCAGCGCTGTCTGCCGTGACTGCGCCGGAAGTGCTGAGTTTCGTCGGCGCGGCGTTCGCCCTGGTGTGGGCAGCCTGGAAACGCGAGCTGTGGCGCCCCGCAGTGCTCATGGGGGCGATGGTGCTGGCGGTGGTGCTGACAATGCTCATCAAACAGTTCGTCAGCCGGTCGCGTCCGCCAACTTCAGACTTCCTGCTCGGCCCGGACGACGCGCTCTCATTCCCCTCGGGTCACACGGTGGGGATCGGCGTGTTTGCCGTCGTGCTCGCCTACCTCGTCCTGTCACGGTCCGGAACGCGTACGACGGCGGTGCTTGGGTTCTGCGCGGCCTTTGCACTTACGGCGGTGGTTGGCATAAGCCGGCTGTATCTGGGCTACCACTGGCTCACCGACGTCGTGGCCTCCTGCGGCGTGGCACTCGCGGTAGCAGCCGTAGCGGTGTTCACGGACGCAGCCCGGCACGCCCCCGCAAGGCCTCGGCGCAAGGGGCCCGAAAGCAGGGCCCCGCGCAGTTCGGCGGTTGCCGATCCGTCAGCTCCGGAAACGCAGGCGTAGCAATGCCACCCCTGCCGCGGCTACTACTGCCGCTGCAAAGGCGCTGATGCCGGAGTAGCCCGTCAGGCCCATCACCGGCCCTGCCAGCGCGCTTCCCACCGCACCGGCCAGGGACATGGTGGCGTCCGAAAAGCCTTGGACGGGCACGCGTTCAGCGGGTGTGAGCGTGGCGACGAGCAGTGTTGAACCGGCAACCGTGGTGGCCGACCAGCCCAGCCCAAGCAGGATAAGCCCGACAGTAACCGAGCCCATGTTCTGCGACGCCAGCCCGGTCAGTGCCACCGCAGCGAGCAGAGTAAGCAGCCCGGCAAGGGCGGCAGTGCGCGGCCCGAGGCGGTCGGTAAGGACACCCATCAGCGGCGAGAGGGCGTACATCCCCGCGATGTGCAGGGAGATAGTCAGGCCGATGAGCGCGATGGTGTCGGCGTTTCCCGCAGTGTGTCCGGCGTGGTGCTGCATGTGCAGCGGCGTCATGGACATCACGGCGACCATCACGGCGTGGGCCGCGATGACCGCGATCACCGCCCCGCGCGCGCTGGGGTGCTGCCGTACGATCCGCAGCCCCTCCCGCCACGTGCCAGAGCGCTGCGCGCCGGGCAGTGGGTTCCCGCCGTCGAGCGCGCGCCGCGCGAGGAGTGGGTCCGGGCGCAGGGCCAGCGCCACGATGCCAGCGCCAACCACCATTCCCAGCGCCGAAATCAGGAAGGGCCCCGCAGCCGGGGGAATGTACAGCCAGCCTGCCAGGACGGCACCCGGGGCCACCATGTTGGGCCCGGCGACAGCGCCGATGGTGATCGCCCAGACCACCAAGGACAGGTCCCGCCCCCGGCGGGCCGGCTCGGCCAGGTCGGTGGCGGCAAAGCGGGCCTGCAGGTTCACCGCCGAGGCCAGGCCCACCAGGAAGGCCCCGCCGAGCAGGAGCACAAACAGTTCCGTGGTCACGGCCGTGACCATCAGGAAGGTGCCGGCGATCGCCGCGGCCAGCCCGGTGGTAAGGGCCACGCGGCGTCCCCGCTGAAGGGCAAGCCGGGACAGCGGAATCGCTGTGAACGCGGTGCCCAGGGTGAGGGCGGTGTTCACGGACCCGGCCCACGCTTCGGAGCCGGACAGGTCAACCGCCAGGATGGAGCCCAGGACGAGGGTTGAGCCGTTGCCCAGTCCGGAGAAAATCTGCGCGACGGACAAAGTGCGCACGATTCGGCGCTGGGTGGAACGGGTTGCTTCGGCGGTACTGGTCAAGTTCTGTGGTCCCCTCGGACAGATGCTCGTTGTGAAGATCTCCACAAGACAACTGTGATGTCATGGGTTTATGCAGTTCAACCATGACAACATGCACGGCGTGCGGCTGGCGGAAGCCTTCGTCAACATGCTGGGCGACGGCTCCTGGGACAGTGACGTGCTGCAGGAACTTCTGACAAGCCACATGTTCCGCTCGCCCAGGATCACCCCCGAATACCGGGCCGAGCTGCGGGAGTGGGCCGTGCGGCTGCAGTCGGTCTTCGCCGCGGAGGACCAGGAGGCCCGCTGCGCAGCGGTCAACGACCTGCTGGCGGCGGGTGTGCGGCGCGTCTTCCTGACCACCCACGACGACATGCTCCCGCACCTTCATTTTGCGGACGCCAGCGAAACGCTGGTGGAAAGGGTACGTGCGGTCACCGCCGGCGGCCTGGCCATCTTCATGACCGAGGCAGCCGGCGAACGGCTGGGGGTCTGCGCCTGGCGGGACTGCAGCCGGGTCTTCGCCGACACCAGCCGCGGCGGAAACCGGACGTACTGCTCGGCCCGGTGCGGCAACGCCGACGCCGTCCGGCGCTACCGCGGCCGCGCTCGCCCAAGCTAGGGCGCGCTCAAGCTAGGGCTTGCGGCTACTTGCAGCATCGCGGGTACTGGCAGCAGTAGGCGCCAGCACCATCTCGTCGAGCTTGGGCAGGGCGTGCCGCAGCCGGTGCCTGGCCTCGTGCATGGTCTGGTCGGCCAGGACAAGGCTGGTGTTCCCGTCGAGGGCGATGGTGGCCGCGCCCTTAAGGCGGTGGCCCACCCACCGCAGCTGCACGCGCCCTACGTCCGTCACACCAGGAGTGCGTTCAAGGGCGCGGCGGGCACGGTCCACGAGTTCGGGTTCGATCCCATCCATCAGCCTGCGTCCGATGCTGCGGACCGTGCCCCAGAGCAGGATGATGATGGCCACCGAGATCAGGAGGCCAACAATCGGGTCCGCCAGGGGGAATCCGAGCATGACGCCGCCGGCGCCAAGAACCACGGCCAGGGACGTGAAACCGTCCATCCGCGCATGAACACCGTCGGCCACCAGTGCAGCCGATCCGATCCGGCGGCCGATCCGGATACGGTAGATCGCCACGGCCTCATTTCCGGCAAAGCCAATCAGCCCTGCGGCCACGACCCAGCCCAGATTCTGGAGGGCCTGCGGGTGGATGAGCCGGTCCACCGACTGCCAGGCTGCCACCACCGCCGACAATGCCACCACGGCGACAATGAACAGCCCTGCCATGTCCTCGGCCCTGCCGAAGCCGTAGGTGTAGCGGCGGGTGGCCGCACGGCGTCCCAGGATGAACGCCACCCACAGGGGAACGGCGGTCAAGGCGTCGGAGAAGTTGTGAATGGTGTCCGCCAGCAGGGCGACCGAACCGCTCACCAGGACCACCAGGAACTGCAGGACGGTCGTCCCGAGCAGCATGAACAGGCTGACCTTCACTGCCCGGATGCCCTGTGAACTTGCTTCCAGGGCGTCGTCGACCGAGTCGGCCGCGTCATGGGTGTGTGGGACAAACAGTTCGTAAAACCAGCCCTTCAGCCCCTTGTGATGCGTATGTCCGTGATCGTGAGAATGCTCATGCCCATGACCGTGGTCGTGGCCTTCGTGGCCGTGATCATGGTCACGGTGATCATGGCCGTGCCCATGATCATGCTCATCGTGCGGCTGGCCGTGCCCGTCGCGGCCGGGGGTGTTTCCGCCTGCCGGCAGCCCGGTGGTCTGCGTCCGGTCACTCATGATGCCGTTCCCTTCATGCGGTGGTGGGCCGGCTGTCCGCCGAGCGCATGCTCGGCCTGGAAGATCGCATCCGCGACAAGCTGGCGTGCATGCTCGTTCTCGAGCCGGTACAGGACCCTGGTGCCGTCCTGGCGGGTGGAAACCATGCGGGCCAGCCGCATTTTGGCCAAGTGCTGTGACACGGCCGCCGGCGACTTACCAACCGCCTCAGCCAAAGCCCCCACCGCCATCTCACCGTCGCGCAGGGCCAGGATGATCCGCACCCTCGTGGCGTCTGCCAGCATGGCGAAGATCTCCACCGCGAGCTCCACGTACTGGCTGTCGACGTCGAGTCTGCAAGACTGCTTATCTGCGTTCATACGCATATAATGTCATAAAGAGGAACGCGCCGCCGTCGACGGGCGTTACCGGTTATCAGTCGCACCGTGTTTTGTCCTAGTGTCTACTTCTATGAGTGATGTTCTTGAAATGGCCGCCGTCAGCGTTGTGCGTGGAGCCAAAACGCTCCTGAGCAAGGTGGACTGGCAGGTCAGGGAAGGCGAGCGGTGGGTCATCCTCGGCCCCAACGGCGCCGGCAAGACCACTCTTCTGCAGATTGCCGCGGCACGGCTCCACCCCACCAGTGGCATGGCCGGGATCCTGGACGAAAGTCTGGGCAAGGTTGACGTTTTCGAACTGCGGCCACGGATCGGCCTCTCCTCGGCCGCCCTGGCCAACCAGATCCCCGAGTACGAGACGGTGCTCAACGTCGTGGTCACTGCCGCCTACGGGGTGACCGGCCGCTGGCGCGAAGGCTACGAAAAGGATGACGAGCGCCGCGCCTTCGCCCTGCTGAACGACTGGGGGATGGGCCCGCTCCTGAACCGCAAGTTCTCCACCCTCTCCGAGGGTGAGCGCAAGCGCGTGCAGATCGCCAGGGCCCTCATGACCGACCCCGAACTCCTGCTGCTGGACGAGCCCGCCGCCGGCCTGGACCTTGGCGGCCGCGAGGACCTCGTGCACCGGCTCAGCCAGCTGGCCCTGGACGAGGACGCCCCGGCGATCGTGCTGGTTACGCACCACCTCGAAGAGGTCCCGCCGGGCTTCACCCACGCCATGCTCATGCGCGACGGCGAAGTGGTGGCTGCCGGCCCGGTCGACGAAGTCCTCACCTCGGGCAACCTGAGCGAGACGTTCGGCCTGCCCCTGGACGTCTCGGTGAACGCCGGCCGTTACACGGCAACCGCCCGCCGCTAGCGGAGCGGCCGGCACAGCGTGGAGTTTTTCAGCGGCATACTTGTGTTCTTCGCCGGCCTCTGGGCCGGCACCATCAACAGCGTTGTCGGATCCGGAACCCTCGTCACCTTTCCGGTGCTGATCGCCCTGGGCATCGCACCGGTGACGGCCTCCATGAGCAATGCCATGGGTCTCGTCGCAGGTGGCGCGGCGGGTGCTTGGGGTTACCGCCGCGAGCTGAAGGGCCGCGGCCGCCAGCTGCTGCGGCTGCTGCCCGCGTCCCTGCTGGGCGGCATCAGCGGGGCCTGGCTCCTGCTCCACCTGCCGGAGAAGGTTTTCCACTATGCAGCGCCGGCGCTTATTGTCCTGGCCCTGCTGATGGTGGTGTTCCAGCCCCGGCTCCAGCGGTGGGTGCGGAACCGCGAGGAAAACCCCGAGCACGCGCTGCGGGACAGGCACCACGGCATCCTGCTGGTGGTGCTGGTTTACCTGGCCGGGGTGTACGGCGGCTACTTCGTCGCTGCCCAGGGCATCCTGCTGGTGGGCATCCTCGGCGTCTTCATGACCGGCACCATCCAGAACGCCAACGCCATGAAGAATATCCTGGTGCTGGGCGTCAACCTGATCGCAGCCGCCTCCTACCTGCTGTTCGCCTTCGACCGCATCAACTGGACAGTGGTGGCCATCATCGCGGTCAGCTCGCTCATCGGCGGACTTGTTGGCTCCAAGGTGGGACGCCGGCTCTCTCCGCCGGTTCTGCGCGGCGTGATCTTTGCCCTCGGCCTGGTGGCGCTCGGCTTCATGGTTGCCAACCTGCTTAAAGGATGACCAGAAAGACTGCCCGGTGACTTTCCATTACCTTGAGTCCGCCGCGGATCCGCGCGTCGCCGACTACACCCAGCTGACGGACGTGCACCTGCGGAAGCTCCGCGAACCCGCCGAGGGCATGTACATCGCCGAATCCTCCCGCGTCCTCCGGCGCGCCCTCGCCGCCGGACACCAGCCCCGGTCCTTCTTCCTGGCCGAGAAGTGGGTTGAGGACCTGACGGACATCTTCGAGCAGTACCCCGACGTTCCCGCGTACATCGGCAGCGCCGGCCTCCTGGAGGAAATCACCGGCTTCCACCTCCACCGCGGAGCCATGGCCGCCATGCACCGCCCGGCGCCGGTCCCGCTGCCGGAACTGCTGGCGGGAGCCCGGCGCGTGGCGGTCCTCGAGGACATCGTGGACCACACCAACGTGGGCGCGATCTTCCGCTCGGCAGCGGCGCTGGACGTCGATGCCGTCCTGGTCTCGCCCCGCTGCGGCGATCCGCTGTACCGCCGCAGCGTCCGTGTCAGCATGGGCACCGTGTTCCAGGTGCCGTGGGCAAGGCTGGACAGCTGGCCGCAGGACCTGACACTCCTCAAGGAGCAGGGCTTCACCGTAGCCGCCATGGAACTCACCGACGACGCCGTGGACCTGGACCAGCTGGCCGCAAGCAACCCGGAGCGGCTCGCCCTGGTGCTGGGCACGGAAGGTGCCGGCATGAGCGCCGGGACGCTGGCCGCCGTCGACCTCGCGGTGAAGATCCCGATGCGCGCCGGCGTGGACTCACTCAACGTGGCGGCGGCGTCAGCCGTCGCATTCTGGGAGCTGCGGCCGCGGGCCTGACCAGGTGGGTGCGGCGGGTTCGTTGGTTTCCGCCACTATCCGCTATGATTGATAGCTGGTTCCACTGTGTTTTTCGCTGTCCTTCCGAACGGCCCAAGCACGGATGAAAGCCATCCCATTCATACCTGGCAACTGGCAAAATCCAGCTGCGTGAACAAAAGGTCCCATTATGAAGTCTGATATCCACCCGAAGTACGAAGCTGTTGTTTTCAACGACCTGGCCTCCGGCACGAAGTTCCTGACCCGCTCCACCGTGTCTTCCTCGAAGACCATCGAGTGGGAAGACGGCAACACCTACCCGGTCATCGACGTCGAAATCTCCTCCGAGTCCCACCCGTTCTACACGGGCAAGCAGCGCATCATGGACTCCGCAGGCCGCGTCGAGCGCTTCAACGCTCGCTTCAAGGGCTTCGGCGGCAAGAAGTAATTCACTTCTCCCCAAGGTTCTTTGGAAAGCCCGCACCGGCAACGGCGCGGGCTTTTCGCGTTTGTGGGGCAGGATGGAAGGCATGACTGCCACGCCAAGTTCTGCAATCGAGGGGGCAGCCCGGGGGCTGCACGGCGAGTACAAGGTCCCGGGCGGCAAGCTCGTGGTGGTGGACCTCGACGTCGAGGACGGTGCCCTGGCGGATGTCTCCGTGAGCGGGGACTTCTTCCTCGAACCCGATGAGGCCCTGCTGGCCATCAACGCAGCACTTAGGGGACTGCCGGAAAGTTCGACGGCGGCCGACATCGCCGCCGCCGTTGGGGCCTCCCTGCCGGAGGACGCCGTCCTGTTCGGCTTCTCGGCCGACGCCGTGGCCGTCGCCGTGCGCAGGGCGCTGGCCAAGGCCACGGCATGGACGGACCACCACTGGAACATCATCGCGCCCACCGTGCTGCCCACGCACCTGAACGTGGCGCTGGACGAGGTGCTCACCGAGGAGGTCGGCGCCGGCCGCCGCCACCCCACCATCCGCTTCTGGGACTGGGAGGAACCGTCGGTGGTGATCGGCAGCTTCCAGTCCTACCGCAATGAGGTGCATCCCGACGGCGTGTCCCGGCACGGCATCACGGTGGTCCGCCGCATCAGCGGCGGGGGAGCGATGTTCATGGAGGCGGGCAACTGCATTACCTACTCGCTTTACCTGCCCCAGACCCTCGTGGACGGCATCAGCTTCGCCGACTCCTACGCCTTCCTGGACGCATGGGTCATGGCGGCGCTGAAGAAGCTCGGCATCGACGCCTTCTACGTCCCGCTCAACGACATCGCCACCAGCCAGGGCAAAATCGGCGGGGCGGCCCAGAAGCGGCTGGCCAACGGAGGCATGCTGCACCACGTGACCATGAGCTACGACATCGACGCCGACAAGATGGTGGAAGTACTCAGGATCGGCAAGGAAAAGCTCTCCGACAAGGGAACCACCAGCGCCAAGAAACGCGTGGACCCGCTGCGCCGCCAGACCGGCCTGGCCCGCGCCGAAATCGTGGCAGCCATGATGGAGGTCTTCGCGGAGCGCTACGGGGCCACGCCGTCGGAGATCACGGCCCGGGAACTGGAGACAGCCCGGGAACGCGTCGCATCAAAGTTCGGCGCGGAGGCCTGGCTGCACCGGGTGCCCTGAGACAGACAGTGCCTGTGCCGTCAGCGACCGGACCAGGTGGCTCCGTTGTTCGATGATGATCCTTCGCAGGGCACGCGGCGCGTCCGGGTGCTCGGAGAGCCAGCGGTCGGTGCGCGCCACCACCTGATGGTCCTCGGGAGTTCCGGCCGGGCCCAGGTCCCGGACCGCCGGGTAGAGCCCGCGCACAATCCGGCTGGCGATTTCGATGCTCCGCTCCGCCCACACAGTTTCCAGGCACTCGAAGTAGGGCTCCACAAACGGGTCCAGCAGCTCCTCTGACGCCGTGTTGAACCCGGCGATGGTGGCGCTGAGCAGCTCGTTGGACAGTTCCCTCCCGCGGACTGCGGCGTCCCAGGCCGCGGCCTTGACCGCCGCCTCGGGCCGCGCGGCCAGCGCCATGGCGTGGCCGGCCCGCCCGGAGGCTGTGGTGTCCCTGGCCAGTTCGGCGTCGAGCTCCTGCTCCGTTGCCTGGCCCCGCGCGGCCAGCGCGTGCCACAGGCTCCAGCGGAGTTCAGCGTCCACGGCCAGCCCCGGCACCCGCTCGCTGCCGTCCAGCAGGCCGCGCACGAGTCCGGCCATGCTGCCCTCGGTCCGGGTCACCGTGGCGAGTGTCCTGGCCCAGGCGAGCTGCTGGTCGGAGCCGGGTTCGGCCGCGTGCAGCTCCCGTGCCGCGCCCTCGGCAAAGGACTTCCGAAGGGCTTCGCGTTCCCCGGCCGGCACATACTGTTCAAGGGCCACGGTGGCGTTGCCCAGGATGTTCAGCAGGACACCGATTCCCGATTCGGCTGAGGCAACCCGGAGGACGGCGTCCACGTACTGCGAAGCCGGTGCAATACCATCCCGGGCTGAGTCCCACAGCGCGGACCAGCACAGCGCGCGGGCCATCGGATCGCTGATCCGGTCCAGCGAGGAACGGACGGTGGCCTCGGAGACGGGGTCGAGCCGGACCTTGGCGTAGCTCAGGTCCTCGTCATTGACCAGGAGCAGGGCCGGCCGGGCTTTCCCTGACAGGGCGCCGATGTCCGTGGTCTCCCCGGTCAGGTCCGTCTCCATAGAGTCAGTCCGGACCAGCATCCCGGCGGCGTCAAAGTTGTACAGGCCAATGCGCAGCCGGTGCGGGCGCGGCTCCTGCCGGCCGGTAACCGGATCGGCGGCATCCTGCAGCAGGGTGACGCGCTTGAGCACGGTCCCGCCAGCCTCCGCAAGCTCCACCTCCGCATGGAGCGTGGAGATGCCCGAGGTCTGGAGCCACTGCCTGGCCCATTCCGCGAGGTCGCGGCCGGACGCCGCGCTGAGGGCGCCGAGCAGGTCCGCCAGCGTCGTGTTGCCGTACTCGTGGTCCCGGAAGTACTGCCGCGAACCGGCGATGAAGGCATCGAAGCCCACGTAGGCCACGAGCTGTTTCAGGACTGAGGCGCCCTTGGCGTAGGTGATGCCGTCGAAGTTCTGCTTGGCCGCCTCGAGGTCCGGGATGTCGGCGACGATCGGGTGGGTGGTGGGCAGCTGGTCCTGGACATACGCCCAGGCCTTGCGCCTGTTCGCGAAGTTGACCCACGCGGTGTCCCAGTCCGTGGCGCGGTCCACGCCGAGGGTGCCCATGTAGTCCGCGAAGGATTCCTTCAGCCACAGGTCGTCCCACCACCGCATGGTGACGAGGTCCCCGAACCACATGTGGGCCATCTCGTGCAGCAGGGTGTTGGCGCGGCCCTGGTACTGGGAGTCGGCGGCCCGCGAGGTGAACACGTAGTTCTCGCTGAAGGTGACCAGGCCGGGGTTCTCCATGGCCCCGAGGTTGTATTCGGGCACGAATGCCTGGCTGTACTTGCCCCAGGGATACGGGTAGTCGAAGAGCCCGTTGAAGAATTCCAGGCCCTGCTTGGTGAGGCTGAACAGTTCGGCGGCGTCGAACGAGGGCGCCATGGAAGCCCGGCAGTAAAGGGCCAGCGGAACATCAAGGCGCGTCCCGCCGTCGCCCGTCCTGCTCCAGTGGTCCTCGGCCTTGAAGTAGGGGCCGGCCAGCACGGAAGTGATGTAGGTGGACATGGGCAGGGTGGGCTGGAAATCCCAGCGGGACGCCCCGGCGTCGTCCGCCAGCGGCAGGCGCGCCGCCTCGGCGCCGTTGGAGGCCACCTCCCAGCCTGCCGGTGCAGTGACGGAGAAGGTGAACCGGGCCTTGAGGTCGGGCTGTTCGAAGTTCGCGAACACCCGGCGGGCGTCAGCGGGTTCGTACTGGGTGTAGAGGTAGCACTGCCCGTCGGCCGGGTCGAAGAACCGGTGCATGCCTTCGCCCGAGCTGCTGTACAGGGCGGTTCCGGTCACCGTCACCCGGTTCTCCGCCTGCAGGTTGGCCAGCCGGATCCGTGCCCCGTCCACCACATCCGAAACCGCCAGCTGCACGCCGTTCAGGACCACGCTGTGCACGTCCGCGGCGATGAAGTCCAGGAAGGTGGACGCCCCGGGCTGCGACGCCGAGAACGCAACGGTGCTCCGGCTGGTGTATCCGGCAGTGTCCGGATCCGGTGCGCTGCGGACGTCGAGCGCGATGTCGTAGCTGTGGGTGGTGATCAGGGCGGAACGCTCTGCCGCTTCGCTGCGCTGGAGATTCTGATTCGGCACCCAGCTATTGAATCATGCGGGCTGGTACTGAGCGCGGGCTGGTGCCGGCGGGAAGCTATGGGACCATGAGGAGCGCGGCTGCCAGGCCGAGGACCGCGATCAGCAGCCATGCTGCGAGGGCCGCGAGCAGGGCCCGCGCCCCGGTGTGCAGCAGGGTGCGGATGCGCACCGCCGACCCGAGGCCGAAGAGGGCAGCGCCCAGCAGCACGTCCTGCAGGCCCGCCGCTGCCTCCAGCCAGCCCGCGGAGAGCCAGCCGCTGGAGCGGAGCGCCACCATCGCGATGAATCCGACGACGAACAGCGGGACCACCGGGGGCCTGCCCTCGGCTCGGCCGGCACGGCCCCCTGCCTGGCGGCGGTGCCGGATCCGCTGCTCTGCCCCGGCGATGGCCACTAGGGGAGCCAGCAGGATCACGCGGGTGAGCTTGACGACGACGGCGAGGGACAGTGCCGCCGGACCCGCGGTTTGCGCTGTGGCCACCACCTGTCCGACGTCGTGGACGGACGCGCCGGTCCACGCGCCGAAGGCCTCGGCGCTTAAGTGCAGGGGGTGAACCAGCAGCGGGAGCACGCCGATGGCCAGCGTTCCGCACAGCGTCACCAGCGCTACGGGCAGCACGGTGTTCCGGTGGCTGATCCGCCGCACGGCGGCCATCGCGCCGATCGCCGAGGCGCCGCAAATGGAGAACCCGGTGGCGATCAGCAGCGCAGTGTCGGCGGGGAGCCGGAACAGACGGGAAATTCCATAGGTTCCTGCGAAGCTGGCCACCACCACGCCCGCGATGAGCAGGAGGGCCAGCCAGCCCAGTCCCAGCACGTCCGAGAGGCTCACCTTCAGCCCCAACAGCACGATGCCGCCGCGCATCAGGTGCTTGCCGGCAAAGTCCAGCCCCGGCCGCGCCCGGCCGGCCGTCCACACCGCCGTAACGGGCAAATTGGCCGCCAGCAGGCCCAGCACCACGGCCAGCGTCATGGCCGGAAGCGCCGGAACAGTGCCATGGATTGCGAACGCGAAGGCCAGCGCCACCACCGCGGTCAGCAGGCCGGGCAGAATCCGGGTAAGGTTCTGATGCGTCATCCCGCGTAACTGCAGCAGCGGCGGCGGGAGTCGGAAGTCTGGCACCTCCCAACCTTGCCGGACCGTGACGCCAAAGACCAACCGGAAGTCCCGCCAACACGCCAGGGCGGGACGGGAAATGAATTCGCAACAAAAAGGTGGTTGGCTAATGACCATGTCTGACCTATTCCAGGATTACTCCGAGGCTGCCGGCCGCACCGGCGCCTACGACGAGATGTTTGCCGCCGGGCAAAAGGCGCGCCAGTCGTATGGCCAGGTTGCGGGCGCCCTGCGGCAGCTGTCCCTGGCAGATGTCAGCGCGCGGGCGGACTCGATGGCGAGGACGTTCCTGGACCGCGGCGTGACCTTCGACTTCGCGGGGGAGGAGCGGCCGTTTCCGCTGGACATCGTCCCGCGCGTCATTCCCGCCAGCGAGTGGGACGTGCTGGAGCGCGGCGTCGCGCAGCGGGTGCGCGCCCTGGAGGCGTTCCTGAACGACGTCTACGACAAGATGACCGTGGTGTCCGACGGCGTGATCCCGCGCCAGCTGATCACCACCAGCGCGCATTTCCACCGCGCCGTGCACGGCTTCGAACCTGCCGGCGGCGTGCGGGTGCACATCTCCGGCATCGACGTGGTCCGGGACGCCGCGGGAACGTTCCGGGTCCTGGAGGACAACGTCCGTGTGCCGTCCGGCGTGAGCTACGTGCTGGAGAACCGCCGGGCCATGGCAAAGGGCCTGCCCGAGGCGTTCGGCCAGCAGCCCATCCGGCCGGTGGAGGAATACCCGCGGCGGCTGCTGTCCGCCCTGCGCAAGACGGCGCCGTCGGGCGTGGACGACCCCACCGTGGTGGTGCTGACCCCCGGCGTCTTCAACAGCGCCTACTTCGAGCACACCCTGCTGGCAGGCCTGATGGGCGTGGAGCTCGTGGAAGGCCGCGACCTCATCTGCCGCGGGAACCGCGTGTATATGCGCACCACCGCGGGCGAGCAGCGCGTGGACGTCATCTACAAGCGCATCGACGACGACTTCCTCGACCCCCTGCAGTTCCGTTCCGACTCCATGCTCGGCTGCCCTGGGCTGGTCAATGCCGCCCGCGCCGGCGGCGTCACCATCGCGAACGCGGTGGGCAACGGTGTGGCGGACGACAAGCTCGTCTACAGCTACGTTCCGGACCTGATCCGTTACTACCTTGGCGAGGAACCGGTGATCGCCAACGTGGACACCTTCCGGCTGGAGGAGAAGGACGCCCGTGAGCACGTCCTGGACCGGCTGGACGAACTCGTGGTCAAGCCTGTGGACGGCTCCGGCGGCAAGGGCCTGGTGATCGGCCCGGACGCGTCCAAGGAGGAGCTCGACGCGCTGCGCAAGCGCATCATTGCCGATCCGCGCGGCTGGATCGCGCAGCCGGTGCTGCAGCTCTCCACCGTGCCCACGCTCAGCGGGGACAAGTTCGGTCCCCGGCACGTTGACCTCCGGCCGTTCGCGGTCAACGACGGCGACGACGTCTGGGTGCTGCCCGGCGGGCTCACCCGCGTTGCCCTGAAGGAAGGGTCGCTGATCGTGAATTCGAGCCAGGGCGGCGGGTCGAAGGACACCTGGGTGCTGGCCGGTTCGCCGCAGGTGCCGGTGGAGCGGGTGCCACGGCAGTCCGTCACCGTCCGCGAGCGGGTCTCCGTGTGGCCGGTCGAGAGCAACTGGCGCGACCGGCAGTCGGAACAGCAGCAGCAGCAGCAGATTTCTGATCCGCAGGAGGTAACCGAGAATGCTTAGCCGAATTGCCGAGTCCCTGTTTTGGATCGGCCGCTACGTTGAGCGGGCCGACGGCACGGCCCGCATCCTTGACGTCCACCTGGAGCGCCTGAACCATCTGCCCACGGAGGAGCGGCGCAGCGTTGCCCGTGAACTGCTGGGCGTCATGGGTGCGCGCCCGCAGAGCGAGGACTTCGGGCTGGAGGAACTGCTCCACGCCCTCGCCTATGACAAGCACAGCGCCACGTCCATTGCGGGGTCGCTCGGTGCTGCCCGCGAAAACGCCCGGCGCGCCCGCGAGACGGTCTCCTCCGGCCTCTGGGAAAGCCTGAACACCACCTATTACGGGCTGAACCAGCACCGCAAGGACGTGGTGGGCACCTACCGCTTCTGTCACTGGGTGCTCGAGCGCACAGCCATGGTCAGCGGCCTGGCCGACACCACCGTCAGCCACGACGACAGCTGGCTCTTCCTGGCACTGGGGCGTTCGCTGGAGCGGGCCGACATGACCGCCCGGATGCTTTCCACCCGGGATGTCCTCTCCGCAGGCATGTCCTGGGTGAACATGCTCCGCTGCGCGGGCGCCTATGAGTCCTTCCTGCGCACCCGCCGGGCGGCGTTCGGCGACCAGCACGCGGCAGAGTTCCTCCTGCTGGACCGGCTGTTTCCGCGCTCCATCGTCTACGCGCTGCGCGACGCCGACGATTGCCTTGCCAAGCTGGATCCGACGGCGCAGCGCGTGGGCTTCATCAACGATGCCCGCCGGATCGTGGGCCAGGCGCGCACCTTCCTGGAGTTCCACCGCACGGACGACCTCATGTCCGAGCTTCCGGAGCACATGGAGCGCGTCCAGAAGGCCGTTGCCCAGGCGTCGGACGCCATTTCCCGTAAGTACTTCAATCAGGCGGATGAACTGGCCTGGGTGGGAGAAGTTTCATGACCCGGCTGAGCATCGTCCACAGGACCGGCTACAAGTACAAGCGGCGCGTGACGCTCTCCTACAACGAGGCCCGCATGACGCCGCTGACGGACCCCCAGCAGGTGGTGCTGGAGTCCTCCATGAAGGTCACGCCGTCGCAGGCGGCCGTCAGCAGCTACCGCGACTACTGGGGCACCAGGGTCACCGCGTTCGACATGCAAATGCCGCACGAGAGCCTGGAAGTGCTCTCCACCACCACGGTGGAGGTCCACCGTGCCGTACGCGTTCCCTCCGAGACCGACATTGTGGGCTGGGACGACCTCGCCTCGCCGGAGACACTCAACCAGTTCAGCGACTGGGTGCCGCAGTCCCAGCTGACCGGCCCGGGGGAGGAAGTCCTTGGCCTTCTCCCCGGCGTGGTCGAGGGCAAGAACCCGCACGAGGCGGCGATGGCCATCTTCGCTTGGCTGCGCGGCGAAATGACCTACATGAAGGGCACCACCGGCGTGACCACCAACGCGGAGGAGGCCTGGACCCAGCGCCAGGGCGTGTGCCAGGACCTGGCCCACCTCGCCATTGGTTCCCTGCGCAGCTGCGGCATCCCGGCCCGGTACGTGTCCGGTTACCTGCACCCAAGGTCGACGGCGGACATCGGCGAGACGGTGGCCGGCCAGTCCCACGCGTGGCTGGAATGGTGGGATGGGGAATGGCGCAGCTGGGATCCGACCAACCACAAGCCGGCCGGCGACTTCCATGTGACGGTGGCCCGCGGCCGCGACTACCGCGACGTGCCGCCACTGAAGGGTATCCTGTCCGGCGGCGGGGGATCCAACCTGAGCGTCAGCGTGGAGATTACCCGCCTGGCGTAGCTGTACCGCGCGGCTCCAGCTGTACTCCCGGGCTACAGCCGCCACCGGCCGTCACTCCGGCGAGGACTTCACTGCGCCGCTGAGCTGGGTCCACCACGTCACCGGCGGGGTGACCTTGAACCGCCTGCCGGTGACCGTGTCCGGCGTGATCCGGACGAAGTGGTCCTTCTGCCCTGCCTGCCACGGGAACAGGAACAGGGACGCGGAATCCAGGATCTCCTCGGTGCCCTTGAGGGCTGCCGCCCTGCCCTTGACCACCACGCTCCAGGCCATTCCGGTATCGGCATCCACGCCGTCGGCTTCCAGTGCCACGGGCGCCTCCCCGAGGGCGCCGCCCAGTTTGGTGCCTTCGGCGGTGCGGAACACC
The DNA here is from genome assembly GCF_042790555.1 of Arthrobacter sp. NPDC056727. NCBI lineage: Bacteria > Bacillati > Actinomycetota > Actinomycetes > Micrococcales > Micrococcaceae > Arthrobacter > Arthrobacter sp. NPDC056727. Next base: position 22,967 of record NZ_JBHTZA010000015.1, read on the forward strand.
AGGGTGCCGTGGTCAACCGTGTAGTTCAGCGGAAACATGTCCGGATGGTCATCGACCCAGACGGCCAGCCGGCCCACGGAGACCTGCCGGAGCAGGCCCCAACACTGGCCGGAATCGAGGTGCTCGACGGAGTGTTGGGAAGCGTCGGTGGGCTGCACGTTGGTCATGGACCAGAGCCTACGCCGGCAGGTTCCGGGCTGCCAGAGCGCACGATGAGCCGGTCTGCCGGGCCAGGTCAGGGGAGCCCGCGGTCAGGACGGCCCGCTACTCGAACGATGCCCTGCGCTGGTCCTCGAGCCGGGTGCTCCAGATGTGCGGAGCAGCAACCCGGAAGCGGCGGCCGGTCAGCACCTGGGGTGACAGGCGGACGTAGTGGGACTTCTCGCCGGGTTCCCAGGGCTCCAGCCCCAGCGCGTCCGCCGCAGCCTGCTCCGTATCGCTGTCCACGACTGCGGTGGTGCCGCGTGCCATGACGCTCCAGGCTTCCTGGCTGTCCGCATCGTAGCCGTCGATCTCGAAAGCGGCGGCGGATTCCCTGGCCGTTTCCCAGTACTTGGTCCCACTGGCCGTACGGAACACGATGCTGCGGCGTTCGGTGACGAAATTGACGGGAAATATCTCCGGATGCCCGTCCACCACAATTGCGAGCCGGCCAACCACTGCAGCGGCGAGCAGGTCCCAGCACTGGTCGAAGGTGAGCCTGCTGTCCTCGGGTGCACTGTTCATGAACCCATGCTACGAAACCGCAACGGCAGCCGCGAGGCACCACGCGAGGACCGGCGCGGCCCAGGCAGGGGTCACCAGGGGCTGGGCTTGTAGTCCTTCAGGAACACCCCGTACCGGTCTTCACCCTCTTCGCCCCTGACGATGGGGTCGTAGACCCGGGCCGCGCCGTCCACCAGGTCCAGGGGCGCGTGGAAGCCTTCCTCCATCAGCCGGACCTTGGTGTAGTGCGGCCGTTCGTCGGTAATCCAGCCGGTGTCGACGGCGGTCATGAGGATCCCGTCGGTCTCCAGCATTTCCTGGGCGCTGGTCCGGGTCATCATGTTCAGCGCCGCCTTGGCCATGTTGGTGTGCGGGTGCCCGGGACCCTTGTAGGCCCGCGAGAACTGGCCCTCCATGGCGGTGACGTTGACGATGTACTTGCGCCGTGCGGTGGAGCGCTTCATGGCGTCGCGTAGCCGGCTGACCAGCAGGAAGGGCGCAGTGACGTTGCACAGCTGCACCTCGAGCATCTCCAGCGGGTCCACCTCGTCCACCACCTGGGTCCAGCTGTTGATGGTGGCGAGGTCCGGGACCAGGCCGCCGGCGTCGATGGCTGTGCCGGCCGCGATCCGCTCCAGCGACGCCGAGCCGGTGGACAGGGCCAGGGACGTCACGGCATCGCCGGCCAGGACCGGGTGTTCGGTGACACTGCTGGCAATGGCGAGCGGGTGCTTGTCGTGGGCGTGGCCAAAAGTGACCAGCTCCGGGCCTCCGTTGGCGGCCTCCAGGGCTGCAGGGAGCGGCTCATCCTCGGCGTCCACCAACGGCTTGTAGGCGTTGCCGGAACGGCGGACCGTCTGGGCGGCGTTGTTGATGATGATGTCCAGCGGCCCGGCGGCGTTGAGGTCATCGGTGAGGGCCATGACCTGCGACGGGTCGCGGAGGTCAATGCCAACGATCTTCAGGCGGTGCAGCCATTCCCCGCTGTCCTCCATGGCGGCGAAGCGGCGCGCGGCGTCCTTGGGGAAACGCGTGGTGATGGTGGTGTGCGCGCCGTCGCGCAGCAGCCGCAGGGCGATGTACATGCCGATCTTGGCCCGGCCGCCGGTGAGGAGGGCGCGCCGGCCGGTGAGGTCGGTGCGGGCATCGCGCTTGGAGTGGCTGAAGGCCGCGCACTCGGGGCACAGCTGGTGGTAGAAGGCGTCCACCTGTGTGTAGTGCTGCTTGCAGATGTAGCAGGGCCGGGACCTGATGAGGTGGCCGGCAATCTTGCCCGTGGCGGATGGTGCGAGTTTGTTGCCGCGCGTCTCGTCGTCGATCCGGTCGGGCGCGGCAGTGGCAGTCTGGGCCAGCACGGCGCGGTCCGCTTCGGCGATCAGGTCGCGCTTGGTGACGCGGCGGTGCCGCTTGACGGCCTTGAACATTTTGCCGGTGGCGCGGCGCACCGAGACGTAGTCGGGGTGTTCCTCGTCGTAGACGTGGATGGTGTTCAAAACCTTGAGGCAGGCCTGAATCTCTTCAGGCGTCAGATCGGCGGAGCTCATTGGTCTGATTTTACAGCCTGTGGAGCGTCAGGCCTGCCTCCGGAAATTACCGGAACCCTCCAGGAACTGTGGGGTCAGGAACGGACGGACTGCTGCGACGGGGAGTCAGCGCCGACGGCAGCCGCCTGGACCTTGCCCACCTGCTCCACAGAGCTGCGGACCTCGGGCAGGTGCTCGGTGGCGGCCTTGATGGCGTCCGGCACGAGGTGCAGGTTGGCGGCGGACAGCGCGCGTTCTGCCTCGTCCGGCTCGGGAACGGGCTGGAACTTGGAAAGCACTGTGATGCCGGAGTCCGTCACCTTGAAACCTCGGGCGCGGTCCAGCTCCGGGTCCAGGCCGATGGCGGCACCTGCGGGAACCTTGACGTTCTTGTCAATGATGGCCCGGCGCACCACGGCGCCTTTGCCGATGTGGACCTTGTCCATGAGCACCGAGTCGATGACCCGGCTGCCCGAACCGACGTAGACGTCGTTGGAGAGCACCGAGCCCTCCACGATGCCGCCGGAGATGACCACGCCGCTGGCCACGATGGAATCCAGTGCGGTTCCCACCGTGTTGTTGTCACCGCGGACGAACTTGGCAGGCGGGGAGATGCTCTGGCGGGTGTAAATGGGCCATTCGGAGTTGTACAGGTTGAACACCGGCAGCGGCGAGATCAGGTCCGTGTGCGCCTCGTAGAAGGAGTCGATGGTACCTACGTCGCGCCAGTACGTCCGGTCCCGCTCGGTGGAGCCGGGGATGTCGTTGAGGGTGAAGTCATAGACGCCTGCCTGCCCCTGGTTGACGAAGTAGGGGATGATGTCCCCGCCCATGTCGTGCTTGGTATCGAGGCGTTCGGCGTCCACGTGGAGCGCGTCCACCAGGGCGTCGGCGTCGAAGACGTAGTTGCCCATGGAGGCCAGGAACTGGGTCGGGTCCGCTGCGAGACCCGGGGTGGAGGCGGGCTTCTCCACGAACGCCGCGATCTTCTGGGGGTCTTCGGAATCCACCTCGATGACGCCGAACTGGTTGGCCATGTTCAGCGGCTGGCGGACGGCGGCGACGGTGGCCTTGGCGCCGCTCTTGACGTGCTGTTCGACCATCTGGGAGAAGTCCATGCGGTACACGTGGTCGGCGCCCACCACGACGACGATGTCGGGGTTGGCATCGTGGATCAGGTTCAAGGACTGGTAGATCGCGTTGGCGCTGCCCAGGAACCAGCTCTTGCCCACGCGCTGCTGGGCCGGAACGGAAGCGACGTAGTTGCCGAGCTGGGTTGACATGCGCCAGGTCTCGGAAATGTGGCGGTCAAGGCTGTGGGACTTGTACTGCGTCAGCACCACGATCTGCAGGTAGCGGGAGTTGACGAGGTTGGACAGCGCGAAATCGATAAGCCGGTAACTGCCGGCAAAGGGCACGGCAGGTTTGGCCCTGTCTGCCGTCAGCGGCATCAGTCGGTTGCCCTCGCCTCCTGCGAGGACAATGGCGAGGACTTTCTTTGTTGACGGCATGATCGCTCCTGTACGCCTTCGTATCTCCCCAAAAAATCCGGTTTGTCCGGACTTTCTTCACACTAGAACAGTTCCACCGTAACGACTACCTTGGGTAACGTGCGAATAGACATTGTGACTAAAGAATTCCCGCCGGAAATCTATGGCGGCGCGGGTGTCCACGTTGCCGAGCTGAGCCGGGTCCTGGCCAAGCATGTCGACCTCCAGGTGCGTGCCTTTGGTGCGCCCCGGGATGCCGACTACCATGGCGCGTCAGTGACCTCCTACTCGGTGCCGGAGGACCTCGGGGCCGCCAACGCCGCCGTACAGACCCTCGGCGTGGACCTGCGCATCGTCCCCGACGTTGCGGGCGCGGACCTGGTGCATTCGCACACGTGGTACGCCAACATGGCGGGCCACCTGGCGTCCTTGCTGCACGGCATCCCGCACGTCCTCAGCGCCCACAGCCTGGAGCCGCTGCGCCCCTGGAAGGCGGAGCAGCTGGGTGGCGGCTACGCCCTGTCCTCGTGGGTGGAGAAGACCGCCTATGAAGCAGCCGCGGCCATCATCGCTGTGTCCGAGGGCATGCGCCAGGACATCCTTCGCAGCTATCCGGAGGTCGACCCCGCCAAGGTCAAGGTGGTGCACAACGGGATCGACGTGAGCCTGTGGAACCGCGACGAGAACGACGACGTCATCCGCACCCTGGGGATCGACCCCTCCCGCCCGAGCGTGGTGTTTGTTGGGCGCAACACCCGGCAGAAGGGCGTCCCGTACCTGCTCCGGGCCGCCGCCAAGCTCCCGGCGGACGTGCAGCTGGTCCTCTGCCTGGGTGCGGCGGACACGCCGGAACTCGCAGCCGAGACCGCCCGGCTGATCGAGGAGCTGCAGAGCCAGCGCAGCGGCGTTGTGCTGATCGAGCGCATGCTTCCCCGCAATGAGCTGATCCAGGTCCTGAGCCACGCCACCGCTTTCGCCTGCCCCTCCATCTACGAGCCGCTCGGCATCGTGAACCTCGAAGCGATGGCATGCGGCGCCGCCGTCGTGGCCAGCGCAACCGGCGGCATCCCCGAGGTGGTCAGCCATGGCGAGACCGGCCTGCTCGTGGAACTCGAACAGGTGACGGACGGAACCGGCACTCCGCTGGATCCGGAGAAGTTCGTCAGCGAGTTTGCCGCGGCCCTCACCGAGGTTGTGTCGGACCCCGAGCGTGCCCGCGCGATGGGCCAGGCCGGCCGCAAGCGCGCCGAGGAACACTTCTCCTGGGAGTCGATCACCCAGACCACACTCGACGTCTACCGTTCCGTCCTCAGCTAGCGTCACGTAACAAAACGCCCGACGGCGGGACCCTCCTTGGGAGGGCCCCGCCGTCGGTCTTTGTGTTTTCTAGCGCTGCGGCGCGAGCGACTTCTCGGGTACGGGAGCCGTTCCGCTGGCCCGCTGCACCCGGTAGTGCGCGCGAGCCTCGTCCTGCCGGATCTTTTCGGCGCCGGTGGCGATGGCGGCGCGCAGGTGGGCCGGACCGTAGCCGAAGGCGTCCACAAGGTCCACCGCATGCGGACGCAGCTTGACCAGGAGCCGGTTGATGTAGCCTCCCACAGTCCGTGCCCGCTGCATCGAGAGCCGTCCGTTCATCAGGTACCACGAGAGGCTGTTCTCGATCAGGGACAGCCCGAACAGGTCCCGGAGCCAGGTCAGCACGGCCTTGGTGCCCGGGTCGGTGACCTTGCCCAGCGCCTCGGTGAAGGCCTCCCACTGCAGGAGTTCGGCGTGCGCCCGGGCGGCGTCGATGAGCTCGTCCTGGTGCTGGTTGAACAGGGCGGACGCTTCGCGCTGCGGCAGCCGGCTGGCGCCCCTGAGGGCGGAGGCGGCGTCGGCAACCATCGTCTGAACGCGGTCGGTGAGCAGTGCGCGCTGGCTTTCCTCGTCGCGAAGGGCAATCGCGGCCTTCTGGACTGAGCCGTTGTCGGCCATGAACTGCGCCACCTGGCGCAGGCCGGTGCGGTGGACGGCGGTCCCTGCGGCCTGGTTGACCACATACCGTGCCAGCACGCCGAACGTGGCGCTGCGGAATTCCTTGGCGTAATCGGCCAGCAGCCGCTTGGCCACCAGCTGCAGCAGCACGGTGTTGTCACCTTCGAAGGTGACATAGACATCGAGGTCGGCGCGCAGCGAGGCGAAGCGGTTTTCGATCAGGAACCCCGCACCGCCGCAGGCCTCGCGGCATTCCTGCAGGGTATCCAGTGCATGCCAGGTGCTCAGCGGTTTCAGCGCCGCAGCCAGGGTTTCCAGGTCCTGGCGGTCCTCGTCGGAATCGTGGGCGCCGGAGAAGACGTCGTCCAGCTTTTCCAGCAGCTGCTCGTGGGCAAAGCCCGCCGCGTACGTGGTTGCCAGCCGGGTGAAGAGCCGGCGCTGGTGCCGCTGATAGTCCAGCAGCACCTCCTCCTCGATGGGGGACGAGGCGTTGAACTGCCGGCGTTCGGTCGAGTAGGTGATGGCCGTCTTCAAGGCGAGCTTCGAGGCGGCGACGGCGGCGCCGTCCAGGCTCACACGGCCCTGCACCAGCGTGCCCAGCATGGTGAAGAAGCGGCGACCGGGACTGGCGATGGGCGAGGTGTAAGTTCCGTCGGTATCGACATTGCCGTAGCGGTTGAGCAGGTTGGTGCGGGGGATGCGGACGTGGTCGAAGTGCAGCCTGCCGTTGTCGATGCCGTTGAGGCCGCCCTTCACGCCGTCGTCCTCGCCGCCTATCCCCGGCAGGAACGCCTTGGTGGCAGGGTCGCGCAGGTCCACGTAGAACGCATGCACTCCGTGGTTGACCCCGCGTGTCACCAGCTGGGCGAACACCACGGCGCCGAGGCCGTCGATGGCGGCATTGCCGATGTAGTCCTTCCACGCGGCGCGGAACGGGGTGTGGATTACGAACTCCTGCGCGCCAGGATCGTAGGTTGCCGTGGTGGCGATGCTGGCGACGTCGGAGCCGTGTCCGGTTTCGGTCATCGCGAAGCAGCCCGGGATGTCGAGGTTCATGATGCCCGGCAGCCACTTCTCGTGGTGTTCTTCCGTGCCGAGGTGCATCACGGCAGAGCCGAACAGGCCCCACTGCACACCGGCCTTGATCTGCAGGGACGGGTCTGCGGTGACCAGTTCCTCGAAGCCGGCGATGTTGCCGCCGTGGTCGTCCGACCCGCCGAATCTGGCAGGGAAGGCGCGGTGGACGGCGCCGCTGTCCACCAGGTGCTTCAGCTGCCCGAAGGTGCGCGCCCGGTGTTCCGTGTGCGTCAGCCCCTCCGTTTTGTGGAGCTCTCCGCGCCCTGCCAGGTCACGCGCTTGCCGGCGGACGCCGGCCCACTTTCCCAGGAGCAGCTCACCCAGGGCCGCGACGTCGACGGCGGGCAACGGGGCTGCCGGCGGGGCTGCTGAAGGTGTGGTGGTGCCCGCCGGGCGGTCCGCTACGTCAGTCATGTCGTTCCCTTCGTTGATTCTGTTCCGTTGTTGGTTCTGTTCCGTTGTTGGTTCTGATCCCTCGTTGGTTCCGGCCGGTCCCGGCGCTATTGAACGTCCGTCAGTTCCGGTGCAATGCCGACGCACAGCCAGTCGGTGATTTGCCGCGCCATGATTTCCTGGTCCGGCTTGGCGGGCGAGTCCGGACTGGCCAGCCACTGCTCACCGGCGTTGCGCACCAGGCCGATGGCGGCGTTGGGCCAGTAGCCGATGACCGACTCCTTGCCCTCGCCGAGATGGCTCCGCATGGGGGTGGCAATCATGTCCGCGATGGCGTCAAAGAAGTGGCCAAGCGCTCCTGCCGTCGTGATCGAGGTGGGACCGCCGTCGGACTCCGCAGCGGAGTACCGGGTCACGAACGTGTAGACGTTGGGGCTGGTTTCAGCCATCTGGAGATACGCCGAGACCATGGCGAACAGGCCCTCCCGGGGCGTCTGCGCACTCTGCGCCGCCTCTTTGATGCGCTGCTGCATCTGTCGCAGCACCACTTCCCCCACGGCCTGCTGCAGGCCGGCCTTGTCGCCGAAGTAGCGGTAGAACACCGACTTCGACGTTCCGGCCGCCGCGGCGATGTCCTCCATGGACGCGTCGCTGCCGAGGGAGTGCACTGCCCGCCGGGCCGCTTTGATGAGTTCGCGCCGGCGCTCTTCCCGGTGCTCCTGCCAGCGCGAGGCACGGCCGTCCACGGGTTCCGGGGAGGAGTCCGGGGACACGGCAGGGGGAATCGAGTTCACGATACCCAGCGTATCAGGTACGCTGGGTATCGATAACCAGCCGGATCGAAGGAGATAGCTCATGCCCGTGGATGGACAGCCCCAAGCCGTGCGGAAAGCCGTGGTGGTCGGCGGCAACAGGATCCCGTTCGCCCGGACCGGCGGCGCCTACACCAAGTCGTCCAACCAGGACATGCTCACCGCAGCGCTGGATGGGCTGATCGCCCGCTTCGGGCTGCAGGAGGAGCGCATCGGCGAGGTGGCCGCGGGCGCCGTCCTGAAGCATTCCCGGGACTTCAACCTGACGCGCGAGGCGGTCCTTGGCTCGGCGCTGTCACCGGAAACGCCTGCGTATGACCTGCAGCAGGCCTGCGCCACGGGCCTGGAAACAGTGCTCGGCCTGGCCAACAAGATCAAACTCGGCCAGCTGGAATCCGCCATCGCCGGCGGCGTGGACTCCGCCTCGGATGCACCGATTGCCGTCAGTGAAGGCCTCCGCGAGGTGCTGCTGGACCTCAGCCGCGCCAAGACGCTCCCGCAGCGGTTGCAGATCCTCGCCCGGCTGCGCCCCAAGGACCTCGCCCCGGACGCGCCCAACACCGGCGAGCCCAGGACCGGCCTGTCGATGGGGGAACACCAGGCCCTGACCACGGCACAGTGGAACATCTCCCGCGAGGCCCAGGACGAGCTCGCCCTCGGCAGCCACCGGAACCTCGCGGCGGCCTACGACGCCGGCTTCTTCGACGATCTCCTCACGCCGTACCGCGGGCTCACCCGGGACTCCAACCTCAGGCCGGACACGAGCCTGGAGAAGCTGGCGTCCCTGAAGCCCGTGTTCGGCAGGAGCCTCGGCTCGGAAGCCACCATGACGGCGGGCAACTCCACACCCCTGACGGACGGCGCCTCCACGGTGCTGCTGGCCTCGGAGGAGTGGGCCGACGCGCACGACCTGCCCAAGCTCGCCACAGTCCTGGACGGCGAGGCCGCCGCCGTGGATTTCGTCCACGGCAAGGACGGGCTGCTCATGGCGCCGGTGTTTGCCGTCCCGCGCCTGCTGGCACGCAACGGGCTGACCCTGGATGACATCGACTTCTTCGAGATCCATGAAGCCTTCGCCGGAACGGTGCTGAGCACGCTCGCCGCCTGGGAGGACGAAAAGTTCGGCCGCGAGCGCCTCGGCCTGGACGGCGCCTTTGGCAAGGTCGACCGGTCCAGGCTGAACGTCAACGGATCTTCCCTGGCTGCCGGGCACCCGTTCGCTGCCACGGGCGGACGCATTGTGGCAACGCTCGCCAAGATGCTCCACGAAAAGGGCAGCGCGGGAGGGCGCCCAGCCCTGGGACTCGTGTCCGTCTGCGCCGCCGGCGGCCAGGGCGTCGTGGCGCTGCTCCAGGCGTACACGGAAGGAACCACCACGGGGGACCTCCATGACTGACACCTATGCAAGGCTGGTCAGCCATGGCCTCGGACGGGATGTGGCCCGGAAGCTCGGCCTGCCGCAGCCGACCGAGCTGCGGCGCTACCGGCAGGGCCAGCCTCTGGTCGAAGGCCCGGTCCTGGTTGGAGGCGCCGGATCCGGTGCCGACGGGATCGCGGCTGCGCTGCTTTCGTGGGGCCTGGACGTCCGCCGCCACGCTGTCCCCAAGGAAAAGCTGGGCGGCATCGTGCTGGTCCTCGACGCGATCGAAGCCCCCGGCGACCTGGAGCGGCCGGTCCTGGCGGCGGCGCCGTCAATCCGCGACCTCGCCCCCGGCGGACGGGTGGTGACTGTCTCTCGCGTGCCCGGCGGAACACCCGCCACGGCCGCCGCACGGCAGGGCGTGGACGGGCTGCTGCGGTCCCTGGCCAAGGAACTGCGCGCCGGCGCCACCGGCAACGGCATCGTCCTGGCAGAGGACGTCAGCCCCACCGCCCCCTCGGCGCTGGGAGCCCTGCGCTTCTTCCTCTCCGGCCGGTCAGCATTCGTGGACGGCCAGTTCGTCCGTGTCAGTTCCGGGGAAGGCCGCCTGCCCGACGACGCCGACGCACCGCTTGCAGGAAAAGTCGCCGTTGTGACCGGCGCGGCCCGGGGCATCGGCGCGGCCATTGCCCGGACCCTGCACCGTGACGGCGCCACCGTCGTGGCGGTGGACGTTCCCGCTGCGGGGGAACACCTGGCGGAGGTGGCCAACGGCATCCGCGGCACCGCGCTGCAGCTGGACATCACGCGGGACGAAGCCGGCCAACGCATCATCGACCACGCCGTGCACCGCCACGGGCGGCTCGACATCGTGGTGCACAATGCCGGTATCACCCGGGACAAGTTGCTGGTCAACATGGACCAGTCGAAGTGGGGGTCGGTGATTGACGTAAACATCGCGGCCCAGCTGCGCATCAATGAGGCGCTTCTCGCCTCCGAGCACTTCCGCTCCTCACCCCGCATCGTCTCGGTGGCCTCCACGAGCGGCATAGCCGGCAACAGGGGCCAGACCAACTACGCGGCCTCAAAGGGCGGCGTCATGGGCATGGTCCGGGCCACCGCGCCCCTGCTGGCGGAGTACGGCGGTTCAATCAATGCCGTGGCGCCCGGGTTCATTGAGACAGAGATGACGGCGCGGATTCCCTTCGCCACCCGGGAGATTGCCCGGCGCCTGAATTCCCTGCAGCAGGGCGGGCAGCCCGGTGACGTTGCCGAGGCCATTTCCTTCCTCGCGGGCGATTCCGCCGGCGGCATTTCCGGAGAGGTGCTGAGGGTATGCGGACAAAACCTGGTGGGGGCATGACGGGCGGCCAGCCCCTCATCCTGGGGGAGATGCCGTCGCTCTCCAAGCTCTATGTGAACGCGGCAGCCATTGCGGCCCGGCGCCGGATCCTGGGCTCGCACACCACCGCCGTGCTTCCCGCCGTCAGCCACGAAGTCCGGGACGTCCGTCCCGACGTCGAAACCCTTACGGCGTACCAGCACCTGCTGGGAGAAACCGCCAGTGACGTGCTGCCGGCCGGGTTCATCCATGCGCTGGCGTTCCCGGTGGCAATGAGCGTCATGAACCGCGACGACTTTCCGCTGCCTCTGCTGGGCATGATCCATCTGCGCAACGTGATTGAGTACCGGAGACCGGTCAGCTTCACTGAACCGCTGGACATCGTGGCACGGGCCGAGACCCTCCGGGCACACCGGTCCGGAACCCAGGTGGATATCGCGGTGGAGGTCCGGGCATCAGGTGAAGACACAGTGTCCTGGTGCGGTGTGTCCACGTATCTTGCCAAGGGGGCGTTCCTGCCGGGCATCGACAAGGCGTCGGCGGCGGCCACGCCCCAGGGCTTCTCGGCACCGGATCCCACGGCGCTCTGGCACCTTGGGGTGGACACCGGCCGCGCTTACGCCGCCGTCTCCGGGGACTTCAACCCGATCCACCTGAGCGTGCTGTCCGCCAAAGCCCTGGGCCTGCGCCGGTCCATCGCCCACGGCATGTACCTCGCGTCGAGGGCGCTGGCAGACGTGGGCTCCGTCAAGGGCGACGCCTTCCACTGGGAGACGGTGTTCGAGGCTCCGGTGTTCCTTCCCGCACGCGTGGCGCTGGACATTTCGACGGCGGAGTCCAGGGAGGGCGGCTGGCTGCGGTCCGACTATGTGGCCTGGAGTCCGCGGTCCGGCCGGAAGCACTTCAGCGGCACAGTGTCGGCTCTATAAATACACGGCGGCGCTGTAACGCGGCCCTTCCTGTTACTTATCCGTGGGGTCGGCGACGCGGAGGATGCGGTGCAGGCTGAGCAGGATTGATCCTGCCGCGCTCGGCGTGCCCTGGCCGTTGCCTTCCGAGGCGGTGCGGTCCTCGAGGGAGGCGACCGCGGAGCGGGCCGCATGGTAGAGCCCGGCCTGCCGGTCGGCGTCGTCCTCCTCCGCCGAGCGGAGTACCTCGCCCACGGCGGCCAGCGCCTCCGCCAGGGGTTCGCTGTAAGGGAGGGGGATGGTGAACGGCATGTCCTCGTTCCAGATCACGTCGGCCAGGACCTCGGTCATGTCCTGGATGTGGAAGGTGATCTGCTCCAGTTCGCGCACTGTGCGGTAGTCCTTGTCCACGTCCCGCGGATGGAGGCGGCGCCGCGGGTTGGCTGCCCGGCTCGCGTCGGCCTTCTGCACGGCCGCCCGGACCGACCGGGCCGACCGGGCCAGCTCCTCGGACCGCCGCGACCAGTCCTCGTGTTCCGGCGGCCATTTTTCGTGCAGGGCCGCTCCCATGTCCTGCAGTTGGCGGGCGAGCGAGAGCCGCAGCTCCGCCAGGCTTAGAGCGGCCGCGTTGAAGTGCAGCGGCGGAAACACCAGCAGGTTGACAGCGACCCCTACGACGACCCCCACGCCCATCTGCAGCAGGTAGCCGAACGAGAAATCGTCCGGGTTCTGCCGGCCCACCAGCAGCACCAGCAGGGCCGCCGTCGGAATCCAGTCCCGGCCGGCGCCCAGGCGCGGCATCCCTGCCAGCAGCACGCCGAGGGCCATGACCAGCGCCACTGAGAGCGGTGTGGCACCAAAGCTGAAGAGCAGGAAAGCCAGGCCTATGCCGGCCCCCAGGCCCACCAGTGTCTGAAACCCCTGGCGCATCGAACCCGACACGTTCTCGTACATGGCCACCAGCGCGCCGAGTGGAGCGTAGTACGCGTAATGGGCGGCAGCACCGGGCATCAACGGCGCAACCCAGAATGCGATGCCCGCCGCCAGTCCCGCCTTGGCGGCGAGCTGGAGGCGCGGGGCGGCGAGGCCGCGGGCCATCATCGCGGACCATGACCGCCAGATCCTGTGAAGCAGTGGATCCCGGTCTTTCTGTGGCTGTTGTTTTCGGGTGTTCATCGCAGTGGACGCCGTGCTGTCAGGCGGCCCCGTGCCCGGCGACCACTTCCTCGCCGGACCTCACCGGACCTGGCGGAGTGCCCTCGCCGAAGGGGCTGCCACCCAGGGACTCGCGCCCGTGGGCGGTGAGCCAGCCGGACAGCTCCGGGCCGGCTGGGACGATCTGCGTGGGGTTGATGTCCTCGTGAACGATGTAGTAGTGCTGCTTGATCTGGACGAAGTCAATGGTGTCGCCGAAGCCGGGCGTCTGGAACAGGTCCCGGGCATAGGCCCACAGCGCCGGCATTTCGCTGAGCTTGTTCCGGTTGCACTTGAAGTGGCCGTGGTAGACGGCATCGAAGCGCGCGAGCGTGGTGAAGAGCCGGACGTCCGCTTCGGTGATGGAGTCGCCCACCAGGTACCGTTGGCCGGCGAGGCGTTCCTCGAGCCAGTCCATAGCGGTCCACAGCCGGGTGTGGGCGGAGTCGTAGGCCTCCTGCGACCCGGCGAAGCCGCACCTGTAGACGCCGTTGTTGACCTCGGTGAAGACGCGCTTGTTAACGATGTCGATTTCCCCGCGCAGGTGCTCCGGGTACAGCTGCGGCGCGCCCGGCCGATGGAACTCAGTCCATTCCGTGGAGAAGTCGAGCGTGATCTGGGGATAGTTGTTGGTGACCACGGCACCGCTGGCAGCGTCCACCAGGGCGGGAACCGTGATGCCTCGGGGGTAATCGGGGAACCGGCTGAAGTAGGCGTCCTGCAGCCGCTCGATGCCCAGCACAGGGTCCTTGCCTTCCGGATCCAGGTCAAAGGTCCAGGACCGGGCATCGTGGGTGGGGCCGGGCTGGCCGAGGCTGATGACGTCCTCGAGTCCCAGGAGCCGGCGGACGATAACCGTGCGGTTGGCCCACGGGCATGCCCGCGCGGCTATCAGGCGGTAGCGACCGGGTTCCACCGGCCAGCCAGGTTCACCGTTCGGCCCGGGCGTGCCGTCCCGGGTGATGCGGTCCTCGATGTAGTTGGTGTCGCGGTTGAATTCGCCTCCGGTGACGTAGGCGCCCTTGGTGCTGTTGGTTTCAGTGCCGTGCTGATCAGCGCCCGGTTGCTCGGTGCCGGTTTCCCTGCTGCGCGGTTCCGCGGCGTGGAGTTCTGTGTTGCGCGGTTCCCCGGCGTGGCGTCCCCTGCTGTGTGCTTCGACTGTGCCCGTCTTCTCACTCATGGCACCAGACTATGTTGCCGTCCCAAAGACCCGCGACATTGGCTGCCAGGCAACCACCCAGCAGGCCACCACCACCAGCGAGAACAGCGCGATCCAGACGCCCGACGGCACGGCGGTGGCGCGGTAGAGGATGTAGGCGTCGGAGGACCGCAGTTGGTCGCGGCGGCGGAGGTGGACGTTAGTGAGCTTGAGCAGGTCCCGGACTGCGGCGACAAGGAGGGCCACGCCCAGGACGATGGCCACGTGGCCGGTGAACGCGGCGGGCACGTTGATGATCAGTGCGGCCACCGCCACTACCGCCCCCAGGAGGATGAGCACACCGGCGGCGTTGCGGATGAAGATCAGCGAAGCCAGCAGGACCAGCAGTCCTGCAGACATGGCGGCCGGACCCCAGCCGCTGAAACCAGCCCAAACCAGCGCGGCGCCGGTCACGCCGGGAACGGGGTAGCCCCAGAAGCCCGACCACACGGCGGCGGCACGGCCCCGGGTGTAGGACGTGGTGGTGCCGCCGTGGTTCAGCTGGAGCCGGATGCCGCCCAGCCGCTGGCCGCTGGTCAGGGCGGCAAAGGCGTGTCCCAGTTCATGGGTGACCGTGGCGAGCAGGCCGAAATAGCGCCACGTGGCGCGGGGAACGGACAGTGCGGCCGCAATGAGCACGACGGCCAGGAGTTCGGTGACGGAAACCGTGGGAACAACGGTCTGGGTGAATCCGGCAGCCACCCGGTCCCACCATTGTTCGGGCAGCGACGGGCCGGGGAGTTGCAGGTAAACCATAGGAATCAAGGCTACAGGGGCATGGCCCTGGGGGCGCGGTTCAGAGACCCGGCAGCGGCGGCGGATCCTCCATCAGGGATGAAGCGTCGTCCGGAACCACCAGATCCAGCATGCCCACCACGGGGGCTTCGCCCATCGCGACAAGGAGCTCATTGATTGACATCTGCCCCTCAAGTTCACCGGGGTGTTCCTCATCCATACATAGAACATATGTGCGAACACCGCTCTAGGGCAGAAGGACACGCGGCAGCACACCGATCCCGGGCTGACGCCGGGCCTAGGTGGTAGAAGGCCCGCGGGTCCACGATGGAGGTACACAGTTCACGAGAGAGGGGCACCATGGCCACGCTGAAGGAACGCCTGCATGGCGACGTCGTTGCACATTTGAAGGAGCACAACAAGGTGGCCCTGGGTACCGTGCGCAGCGTCCTGGGCGAGATCGAGACCCGGGAAAAGTCCGGCAAAACACCGGTCGAGCTGGACGACGCGCAGGTGACAGCACTGCTGCAGAAGGAGGCGGCAAAGCGGCGCGACACCGCCCGCATCTATACGGAAGCGGGGGAGCCGGAGCGGGCAGCCACAGAGATCGCCGAGGCGGAGGTTATTGAGGAGTATCTGCCTAAGGCCCTTTCGGCCGCCGAGGTTGAGGGCATCGTCGATGAGGTCATCGGGGGTTTGCGGGCGGACGGTACGGAGCTGTCGGTGCGCCACATGGGTGCCGTGATGAAGCCGGTGACCGCCCGGGTGGCCGGCCGCTTCGACGGCAAGGCCGTGAGCGACATCGTCCGTCAGCGGCTCGCCTGAGCCGGCAATCGACACCTACCGGCTATGGGAGGACGATTAACGTACACCTACTGTTAGGAGGTCGGTGATGTGCTATTCATCGTGTGAAGGATGGCGGAATTACAGGAAGGAAGCGGCCAGGGAAGCCGAGGGACACCCGGAAGCAAGGCCTGCCGAGACCCCTGAACCCACGGTCCAGGCAGAGGAAAGCAGGATGTGGGCCTACCTCGCCCGGCTGCAGGAAACCGCTGAGAAGGATCGTATCCGCGAGAACGCGTAAGCACATAAAGAAAGGCCCCGCGGGTTCGGGGCCTTTCTTTGCGGCTTTGGCTACCGGAGGCCGGCTGCAATGTCCCGCCCGATTTTGCGGAGCAGGGCGGCGGACAGCACGGGATCCCTGGACGAGTCCCGGTCCGTGTAGTCAGCCAGTGCGTAGACCCCGGTCAGCGCCATTTCGGACCAGCGCTCCCTGGGGAGCAGGGACCTCCCGGCCACTGCGATGATGGGCCGGGACCCCGACCGCCGGGCGACGGCGGCCGGAAGTTTGCCGGCCAGGGTCTGTTCATCGATGCTGCCCTCTCCGGTGATGACCACGTCGCAGCCGTCCTTGCGGGTGTCGAAGTCCAGCAGGTCCAGGAAGTAGTCGGCACCGGAAACCTGTGTTGCACCCAGCAGCAGGCAGGCGTAGCCGAGGCCGCCTGCGCTTCCCGCGCCCTCGTGCCCTGCGAGCGCCCGCGCATTGGCCACTCCGGCGTCCTCCATCGCGGCGATGAGGTTCTCCAGGCCGCTGTCCAGGTCCGCGATCTCCCGGGGACCGGCCCCTTTCTGGGGCCCGAACACCGCGGGAGCGCCGTCCGGGCCGGTCAGGGGATTATGGACATCGCTGGCGACCACCAGTTCCACTCCGGCAAATGCCGGGAAGCGTGCTGGCCGGACAGTGTCGATCTTCGCAAGGTCCCGCCCGCTGCCGGGGAGCTCCTTCCCGGCAGCGTCGAGGAAACGGTAGCCCAGGGCGGCGAGCATGCCCATGCCGCCGTCGGTGCTGGAACTGCCGCCAAGGGCCAGGACCACCCGGTCCGGGTTCAGGCTGAGCGCGAATAGAACAGCTTCGCCAAACCCGCGGCTCGAGGCGTCCAGCGGTTCCAGCCGGCCCTGAGGAAGTAGCGCCAGGCCACAGCTGTTGGCTACCTCGACAACTGCCGTGACGCCGTCGAACGCTATGTCCGCCTGGACGGGCCGGCCGGTGGGGCCGGAGACGGTGACCCTGCGGCGGCTGAAGCCGGAGGCGACGGCGGCGTCGACGCTGCCGTCGCCTCCGTCCGCCAGTGGCAGGAGCTCGCAGTGCACCGTCCCGGCTCCGCCGGACACATCTGCGGAGCGGAGGCCGGCTGCCAGGGCGTCGGCGACCTCACCGGCGGTGAGGCTGCCTTTGAATTTGTCGGGCGCGATCAGGGTCCGGACGGTCTTCGGGACGGTGGTGTTGTTCATGTCAGACGGATTCCGAATAGGCGGGGCGTCGGTCGGTGGCGTTCGCAGGGTCGGCGTGGTGCTTCGGGGCGTGGTGGCCGTATGAGGACAGGTCGTCGTCGATATCGGTCACGTCCTCCACGTGGGCGGGATCCTCGCCGGCCAGGGGTTCCACTGTTTCCCCGGCGAAGACGCGCCGGACGCGGTCGGCGTCGAGGGTGCGGTCCCACCAGGCGATGAAGAGGGTGGCCACGGCGTTGCCCGTGAAGTTCACCAGGGCGCGGCATTCGGACATGAACTTGTCGATGCCGAAGATGAGCATGATGCCTGCGGCCGGGATGGTGCCGATGGTGGTCAGGGTGGCTGTCAGCGCGATGAAGCCGCCGCCAGCAACTCCCGCCGCACCCTTGGATGTCAGCAGCATGACCGCGAGCAGGCCCAACTGCTGCCCGATGGTCAGGTTCGTGTTGGTGGCCTGGGCGATATACAGGGCCGCGAGCGAGAGATAGATGGCGGCGCCGTCCAGGTTGAAGCTGTAACCGGTGGGGACTACGAGACCCACGGTCTCCTTCTTCACGCCTGCATGCTCAAGCTTGCGCATCAGGCCCGGCAACGCGGGTTCCGCGGTGGAGGTGCCCAGGATGAGCATGTACTCCTCCTTGAGGTGGCGGATCATCGTGAAGATGTTCAGCTTCAGGAACGCCATGACGGATCCGAGCACAACCACAACGAAGAGGATGGAGGTGGCGTAGAACAGCGCGATCAGCCCGCCCATGCTGGTGAGGGACGAGACACCGAACTTGCCCACCGCATAGGCCATGGCACCGAACGCGCCCACCGGGGCAGCCTTCATGATGAAGCTCAGGATCTTGAACATGACCCCTGTCAGGCGCTGCACGCCGTCAAGCACGGGGGCGCCCACCTTGCCCATGGCGTTCAGGGCGATGCCGAACACCACGGCGATGAAGATGATCTGCAGGATGTCCCCTTCGACGAAGGGTGCCACCACGCTGTTGGGGATGATGTGGGTCAGGAACTGCCACCACTCCTGGTGCTGGCCGGCGTCGATGAGCTTGGCCGCCGATTCGGAAGTCTTGATGCTGCTGGCGTCGGCGTTCACGCCCTCGCCCAGGCGGAAGATGTTGATGGCCACCAGTCCGAAGGCCATGGCACAGATGGTGCCGACCTGGAAGTACGTGAGGGCCTTCAGTCCGGTCATCCCCACCTTCTTCAGGTCCGCCACGCTGGCGATGCCCCCGACGATGGTGAGGAACACAATGGGGCCGATGAGCATCTTCATCGCATTGACGAACGTGGTGCCGATCGGCTCCATCGCGATGCCGGCGGCCGGCGCCAGCCAGCCGAGCAGGATGCCGAAGACAATGGCTGTCAGCACCCAGAAATACAGCTGCTTGTACCAACGTGTTTTGCGGGCCGGGGCTGCCTGGCCGGCGGTGGTGGTGTGGTCCATGATTCCTACCTCGTTGTGGAACGCGACTGGAGTGTTGCTAATAGGGAAAGGGGGGGCTAAGCGGCGTAAGCGGCGTCCCGCGGGGCCCCGACCCGAGCTTGCGAGCGCTGGGACGGGACCCCCGCGGGCGGCGGGCTGGCCGCCGTCGTCCGTTTTAGTGCGTGCCGCTTAAGCGGCGTCCGGTCAGACGGCGGCGAGCGAGTGGGTGAGTGCCTTGATGATCGCCTCGGTGACGTCGTCGGTGTTGGATTCGCCGCCGACGTCGCGGGTCAGGTGGCCGGCGCCGGTGGCTGCCTCGATGGCGGCCTCGACGCGGCGGGCTTCCTCGTGCAGGCCGAAGTGGTCCAGCATGAGCGCGGCGCTCGCAATCGCGCCGATCGGGTTGCTGATGCCCTTGCCGGCGATGTCCGGGGCCGAGCCGTGCACCGGCTCGAACATCGAGGGGAAGCGGCGCTCCGGGTTCAGGTTTGCGCTCGCCGCCAGGCCAAGGCTGCCGGCCAGCGCGGAGCCGAGGTCGGAAAGGATGTCGGCGTTGAGGTTGGACGCGACGACGACGGACAGGTCCTCGGGCTTGAGGATGAACTTAGCGCTCATGGCATCCACCAGGACGCTTTCGGTCTGGACGTCCGGGTAGTCCAGGGCCACACGGTTGAAGACTTCGTCCCAGAGGACCATGCCGTACTGCTGGGCGTTGGACTTGGTGACCGAGGAGACCTTCTTGACGGTGCGGGTCCGGGCGAGGTCGAAGGCAAAGCGCATGATGCGCTCGCAGCCCTTTTCGGTGAACAGCGCCGTCTGCAGGGCCACCTCGTTACCCGGGCCGCGGCCGCTGAGGTTGCGGCCGCCGAGGCCGGCGTACTCGCCTTCGCTGTTCTCCCGGACCACGATCCAATCGAGATCGGTGTTGTCCGCCTTGCGGAGCGGGGACTCGATGCCGGGGAGGAACTTGACCGGGCGGATGTTGGCCCACTGGTCGAAGTTCTGGGTGATGTTCAGGCGCAGGCCCCACAGGCTCACGTGGTCCGGCACGTTTTCCCAGCCGACGGCGCCGAAGTAGATGGCGTCAAAGTCCTTGAGGGCGTCCAGGCCCTTGGGGTCCATCATCTGGCCGGTCTTCTCGTAGTATCCGCAGCCCCACGGGAATTCGGTCCATTCGAAGGCGAATTTGCCGTTGGAGTTCTGCGCCAGCGCGTCCAGGACGCGGCGGCCGGCAGCTACGACCTCTTTGCCGACGCCGTCTGCGGGGATGGCGGCGATGCTGAATTTCTGGGTGGCGCTCATGTTTGGTGGCTCCTCGTCGAGTGTGTTGGCAGTGCGTTCCTGTTATCGGGGTCACACTGTTTTCTTCCTCTTCAAGTAGAGGCCACAGGGATATATCGCGTCCAAGACCAAGATTCAATCCGCTAAATAGGCACAGCCTATGAGTGCCCTTCGGCGGGCCCCGTCCCCCGGGCAGCGTGGCTTTCTGCAACCTTCAGGAATGCGCTCGCAGCCGGCGTCAGGCCTTCCTTCCTGCTCAGGATGGCCACGTCCAGATGGGAAACCGGCTCGATCTGAACCGTGCGGAGTCCTGCCTTGTGCGCGGTGGGGGCCCAGGAGGACGGCATGACGGCGTGCCCGACGCCGGCCAGCACCAGGGGCAGGATCGAGGTCCGGTGGGCGACTTCGACGACGATCTCCACTTTGACGCCGTGGGCCAGGGCGTCGTCCACGAGCCAGCGCATCAGTGATCCGCGCTGGCTGGCGATGAGCCGGTGGCCGTCCAGGTCGTCCCGCTGCAATGTGTTCCCCGCAGGGAAGGTGTCCGCCTGCGGATTGACGATGAGGATCAGCGGCTGGCGTTCGAGGTCCAGGACGTTGACCCCCGGCACCCGGATGGGCGTGGACGAGCCGGCCAGGCCAATCTCGGTGCTGCCCGTGCGGACCGACTCGATGACCTCCTCCGGCGTGAAGGCGGCTCCGACATTGAGGCGGACCTCCGGATGCCGCCGGGTATACACGGCGATCATCGAGGTGAGTGGCTCGATGCCGGGGGAGGGCATGGTGATGATGTCCAACCGGCCGCTGCGGAGGCCGCGCAGTGCCTGCACGGCGGACTGTGCGGCATCCAGGTCCCGCATCACCAGGCGGGCCGGGCCTACGAGTTCCTTTCCGGCTTCGCTGAGGACTGCGCGCCGGCCGATGCGGTGGAACAGCGGCACGCCCAGGTCCTTCTCCAGGCCCGCTATGGTCTGGGACAGGGAGGGCTGCGCGATGAGCAGGTGCTCCGCGGCACGGTTGAATCCGTCGTGGTCCACGACGGCCAGAAAATACTTCAGCTTCCGCGTGTCCACGCCGGCTCCTTCACCCGTTCCGCTGCTTTCCCCCACCCCGACCGCGGGCGAGGCCCTGCACGGCCGCTGCGCGTTGGGCTGTCCGGGGCACTGATAGCCTACGCCTATCACCGGCGCGGCCTGATCTGCTGGCATACTCTGAGCATGGCCGTCACCTTCGAATGCACCTCACGGACAACCATGGGCATGACCGAGCTGTTCGACCTGTCCCGGAGCATCGACGCGCACAAGGACTCGATGGCCCGCTCCCGGGAGGAAGCAGTCGGAGGTGTCACCTCCGGACTCATCTCCCTCGGGGAGGAGGTGACATGGCGCGCCTGGCATTTCGGGCTGCCGGTTCGGATGACCAGCCGGATTACCGAAATGCGGGCACCGCACTGCTTCGTGGATGAACAGGTCCGGGGGCCGTTCCGCCGCTTCCGCCACGTCCACGAGTTCAGCACAGGTCCGGCCGGAACCGTCATGGTGGACCGGATCGAGTTCACGGCGCCGTTCGGTCTCCTGGGACGCCTGGCAGAGAAACTCTTCCTGGCGCGCTACCTCCGGGGACTCATTGAAGCGCGCAACCGGCACCTGACCGCCGGTGCACGGCTTGGATGATGCTCCCGGCGGTCGGGCGTCAGCAGGTCTGCTACGCGATTGCGGGCTCCGGTTGCGCCGCCTTCCTGGCTTTCCTCGACTGGCCGAACCTCAGATAGAGGGACGGCACAATGAACAGGTTGAGCAGCGTGGAGGTCAGCAGGCCGCCAAGGATGACCACGGCCATCGGGTATTCGATTTCATGGCCGGGCACGTCCCCCATGACGACCAACGGCACCAGGGCAAGCCCGGTGGCAAGGGTTGTCATGAGGATCGGGGAGAGCCGTTCGCCGGCGCCCCGCAGCACGAGTGAGCCGCTGAACGGAACCCCTTCCGCCCGTTCCAGATGCTGGCAGTGGCTGATGAGCAGGATGCCGTTCCGGGCCGCGATGCCCATGACCGTCAGGAACCCCACGAGCGAACCCAGCGACAGGACGCCGCCGGTGAAATACGCCGCCAGGACTCCGCCCACGAGTGCGATGGGCAGGGTCAGGAGGGCCAGGATGGCAAGCCGCCAACTGCGGAAGGACGCCTGCAGGAGCACGAGGATCAGGATCAGCGCCGCGACAGCGAAGATGGTGAGGCGCTCCGTGGCTGCCTGCCGCTCGGTGTATTCGCCGAGGAGCTGGACGCTGTAGCCGGCGGGCAGCTTCAGGGACTCCAGCCGTTCCTGCACCTGTGAAACCACGCGGCCAAGGTCGGCCCCGTGATCGATGAAGGACCCGACCTCGACCCTGCGGGACCCGTTCGTCCGGTCGATGAGGTTCGGGGTGGGCTGGACACTGACTGCGGCGACGTCGGCAAGGCGCACCCGCTGCCCGCTGGGCGTGTCAATGGGCAGGTTCTGGACGGTGGTGACGCTGGTCCGCGTCTCCGGCGTGCTCCACACCTGGACGTCGTAGGCCCGCCCGTCGCGGAAGACGTCGCCCACCTCTTCGCCCGCCATCAGGGTCGCAGCGGCGCGCCGTACGTCCCCGGGCTTAAGGCCGTACTTCTCCGCTGCCGCAAGATCCACTTTGACGGTGATCTGGGGAACGTCGACCTCCAGGGAAATGTGTGGCTCGTCGGTTCCATTAACATCGGTGAGGAGTTGCTTGACCCGCTGGGCCTGTTCGCGCAGCACGTTCAGATCGTCGCCGTATATCCGCACGAGGATAGGTTCGCTGGCACCCGTCAGGACCTCTTCGATCCTCTCCTTCAGGTACGTCTGCACGTCGCGGTGCAGGCCCGGGTACCCGTCGACGACCTCCTGGACTGCCGCCACCGTCTGCTCATAGTTGGCATGGCGGTCAATGCTGATCCAGTGCTCACCCGCATTGACTCCGACGATTTCGTCCGCCTGGAAGGCCTGGCCAATGTGCGTTCCACAGTTCAGGACGCCGGGCACCTTGAGGAACGCGGCGCAGCCCCGTTGGGCTATGCGGTATTCCTCGGCTGCCGAGGTGCCGGGTTCCGATACCCAGTGCATCAGGAAGTCGCGTTCCTTGAACGTGGGAAACAGGGACTGCCCCATCAGCGGTGCAATCAACGCACCCACGACGGCGAGCGCCCCGAAGCCGGCGTAGCCGTAGCGCGGCCGGTTCATGATGCTGGACAGCATGGCGTGGTACCAGCGCTTAAGTACCCGCACCAACGGCGGGTCCAGTTGCTCCAGCTTCGCCCGGGCCAACAGGACCAGGGCAAGGGCAGGCGTCACTGTCAGCGCCACGAGCATCGAGGCCAGCACCGCGAGCGTGTACGCGACGGCAAGCGGCCTGAAGAACACTCCCGTGAGCCCGTTCACGAAAAATACGGGAAGGGCGGCCACCACGATGATGATCGTGGCGTAGACGATGGGGCTTCGCATTTCCAGCGAGGCCTTCAGGACGACGGACGCCGTCGATTCACCGCCGCCGCGGCTGCGGTGCTGCCGCAACCTGCGCATGATGTTTTCGACGTCGATGATCGCGTCGTCAACGACGACCCCCACCGCGATGACCAGCCCCGCCAGAATCATCGTGTTGACCGAACTGCCGGTGAGGTACAGCACCATGATGGCGGTCAGGAGCGACATCGGAATGGCGATCAGGCTGATGAGTGCTGTCCGCCATTGGAAGAGGAACGCACTCAGGATCATGACCACCAGCAGGCAGCCCAGGAGGAGGGCCAGGCTGAGGTTGGAAATGGCCTCCTCGATAAAGCTCGCCGGGCGGAAGATGGTGGTGTCGAAGGTGACGCCGCTCAGGCCCGGCTGAAGTTCGTGAAGGGCTTCCTCGACGCCCCGGGTCACCTCGAGCGTATTGCCCCACGGGAGCTTCTCGACAATGAGCATCAGTCCGTGGCCGTTGTTAATGACTGCATCGCCGATCAGCGGCTGATGGTCCTCGACCACGCGCGCCACATCGCCCAGGTGGAGGGCGGTGCCGTGGTCTTCACGGATCGTCACCTTGGCCAGATCTGCGGGGCTGGTGATCGGCTGGACGTGCCGGATGCTCATCCGCTGGTTCGGGCTGTCGATAAAGCCGCCCGTGCCAATGAATTTCCCGGGGGAGTACTGGAGCAGGCCCGCGTCAACAGCCCCGGCCGTCACCTCCATCACCTGGTTCAGGGAGACGTTCCTGGCTTTGAGCTTCTCAGGCTGGACCTGGACCTGCAGCATCTGGAGCCGCTCGCCCCAGATCGCGACGTTGGCCACGCCGGGAACCCGGAGCAGCCGGGCCCGGATGGTCCAGTAGGACAGCATGGACATCTCGATCATGGACCGGTTCGCGGACGTCATGCCGATCTTCATGACGCGGCTGGTGGAGGACAGCGGCTGCAGCATCACCGGGGGCGCAGCCCAGGTGGGCAATGCCGCAGTCACGGCGGCCATGCGCTCGGATACCTGCTGACGCGCGTTGAGCAGGTCCGTGCCCTGTTTGAAGATCAGGATGATCGAGGACAGCTGGGGCACTGACTTTGACCTCAGCTCGTCCAGTCCGGGCATTCCGGACAGGGACGCCTCGATGGGCACGGAGACGAGTTCCTCCACTTCCTGGGCCGTAAGGCCCAGGCAGGCAGTCTGGATCTCGACCTGCGGGGGCGCGAATTCCGGAAAGACATCCAGGGATGCCTTGCTGAGCTGGACGGACCCCAGCAGCATGACCACGCAGGCCAGGGCGACGACTATCGTCCTGAACCTGAGGCTGATCCCGACAATCCAGCGCATGTCAGCTCGCTACATCCAGTTCAGCGCCGAACAGCTCTTCGGCTCCTGTGGTGACCACGGTCGTGCCCGCCGCCGGACCGTCGCTCAGTGTCGCCGTGGTGTCGTCGATCCGCTCTACCGTGATGGGCTGGCGGACGTAGACGCGCGGGGCGGCAATCGTATAGACCCAGGTCCTTCCTTCGCTGTCGTAGAGGACCGCCAGGTAGGGGACCACGAGTTTTCCGCTCTTGGGATCCCTGGACGTCGTCGAGGTCTGGAGACCGATATTCTCGGCGGCGTGTTCATTCAGCGTGATGCGCTTCAGGTCGCTCCCTGGAACCTCCTCAAGGCTCGCTGCGACGTCGCCTGCTGCTACCGGCTCCGCTGCGAGCTGGCTGCAAGCCGGCAATGCCTGCGTCAGAAGACCCAGGACGGTAAGAACCATCAGGCCGCGCACCCGCGGCGAGGTCGTTGTCATGATGCATCCCGGCTTTCAGACGCCCATCGGGGCTTCAATAGCTTCGGCTTGTGTCGTTGCTGTTGGTGATCCCGCCTGGCCGCGTTCGAAGCGGATCAGGATTGCCGGGAGCACGAACAGGATGAAGAGAGTGGTTGTCAGCAAGCCGCCCCAGATGATGATGGCAACCGGCTGGATGACCTCCGTGCCTGTCACACCGCCCAGGAGAACCAGCGGCAGAAGGGCGATGGCAGTGATCACGGCGGACCCGAGGGCGGGCTTCAGCCTGTCGCGTGCGGCCCGGATCACGAGGGCGGGCCCCGCGGCTTCGTGATCCGCCGCGCGGAGGTTCCTGACCTCGCCCGCGAGCAGCAGGCAGTTCCGGACTGCCATGCCGAGGACTGCCGCGAAGGCGACAAACGCTGCCAGATAATTGGCTCCTCCGTCCGCCAGTGCGGTGAGGACGCCGCCCGACAAAGAAGCGAGCAACCCGAGGAAAACGGCGGCCGCGATCCGCCAACCGCCCAATGCTGTTTGCAGCAGCACCAGGATGCCGAAGGCAGCTACGCCGGTCAGCAGCCACAGCCATTGGAAGGCCGACTGCTGCTGTGCGTACCGGGTGAGGACCTCAGCGTGGTAAGCCACCGGGAACTGGATCTGCTGCAGGCCTTTTTGGATGTCCTGCTGCACCTCGGCCAGCCCACGTCCCTGGATATCAGCCTTCACATCCACGCGCCGCGACGTGTCGTCATGCAGAATGACGGCGTCATTCGGAACGATGCTGACGTCGGCCACGTCGCCAAGGCGCACATGGCCGCCTTTGGGACTGTCGATGAGGAGTTCGCGGACACTGGTGAGGCTGTTCCTGGTGGACGGCTCTCCCTTGACGACCACGGAGAAGACCTTCTGCTGTTCGTAGACGTTGCCCACTTCGATGCCCTGCAGCAGGGCGGCCGCAGCACGGCGGACTTCGCCCGGGATGACTCCTGCTTTCTGGGCTTTCTCCAGGTCTACCTTGACCTGGACGGTTGGCTGTTCGACGGCGGCCTCGACACGGGGATTCACTATCCCGGCCGTGCGGGCAAGGACCTGCCGCACTTCCTCGGCCTTCGCGCGGAGGGTGGCCATGTCAACGCCGTAGACCCGCACGCCAAAGCCGGCATCGGCAGCAGCCCGGATCTGGTCGATCTTCTGTTGCGGGTAGGTCGAAACTGTTGCCCGCAGCCCCGGGAACCCGGCCACGACTCTCTGCACATCATCCACGGTGCTGGCGTACGAGGCATCCTTGGCCACGCTCATCCACAGTTCGCCGGAACTTACGTCTCCCACCTGGTCAGATGTGACGGCACGGCCAACCTCGGAGGCGACGCTGGAAACGCCGGACACCGCGCGCAGTTCATCGGCAGCTGTATTGGTGATCCTGACCATTTCCTGGTCGGAGGTGCCTGGCGCCGCACTCCACTGGACCACCAGCGTGTTGTCCGCCAGGACCGGCACCACAGGGCTGCCTGGCACCAGCTGCGGGGCCAGCGCCAGTGCTGCGAGCGCCAGGACCGCCGTCGCGGCGAAGACCACGACCGGTCTGCCCCGCCGGCCGGACAGGGCCCGCCCGTACCGGATCCTGAGTCGCTGCATGGCCTGCCCCTCACGCCCGCGGGATGTGGAAGCCGGAGGCAGGAAGAACACCAGGGCTGCGGTCACTGTCAGCGCCACGACCATGGCAACCGCGAGGGCGAGCAGGTAGCTGAGTACCAGGGGGCCGAACATTGCACCGTTCTCACCCGGAACAAAGAGCAAGGGCAGCACGCTCAGCGCCATGATCAGCAGGGAGGAGAACAGGGACGTGCGGACTGGCCGCAGGGCCCCGGCAACAAGGGCGCTCCTGGCATCCCCGGCGCCTGTCTCCCGTGCACTACGGTAGGCCCGGGCGGTGCAATTCAGGTCTTCCACGACGTCGCCGATGATGACGGCGAGGGCAAGGACCATGCCGGTGAAGACCATGGTGTTCAGTCCTGCACCGCGGAGGGTCAGCAACAGGGCGGCCGCAATGAGCGACAGCGAAATGCTGACCAGGCTGATGAGGGCACTGCGCCAGGACCGGAAGACCACGCCGACCGCCGCTGCGACCAGCAGCAGCGTGACGAGCAAGGCCACGGCGAGCGTACCCGTTTCCTGCTCCACGAACGACTCCTGCCGGTACACGGTGGTGTCGACTGTTACGCCGGGCAACCCTGCCTGAAGCTCGCGCATGGTTTCGTCGAGCCCGCGTGTCACGTCAGCGGTGTTGGTCTCCGGGAACTTCTCAATGACCAGCAGGAGCTCGGCGTCCTGGCCCGGCTGCGCATCACCGATCAGCGGCTGGTGGTCGGTCTGGACCTTGGCCACGTCCCCCAAGAGCAGTTTGCTGGACGTGCCCTGAAGGCTGACCTTGCCCAGATCCTCGGGAGTGGTGATGGGAAGGACATGCTGGACGCCAAGCCGCTGGTGTCCCGTTTCCAGGAAGCCGCCCGTGCCCGGTGTTGAGGCCTCGAGGTAACTCAACGGGGATACCCACACGGAGTTTCCCGTGGTCCTGATGACCTGGTCCAGCGTCACGCCCTTGGCTTCGAGCTGCTTGGGGTCCACGAGCACCTGCAGCTGCTGGTCGCGCTGGCCCCAGATGGAAATGTTGGCCACACCGGGAACCGCGAGGAGTGCGGGCTTCATCGTCCACCGCGCGAGCACGGACATGTCGATGGGGGACATGTCCTTGGAGGTCAGCCTGACCATCATCACCCGGCTGGTGGATGACAGCGGCTGCATGAGAACAGGTGCGGCCGACACGTTGGGCAGCGCCCTCGCCTGGGTCAGGCGCTCAGCGACGAGCTGGCGTGCCCGGAACATGTCCGTACCCGGCTGGAAGACCAGCTGGATCGAGGACAGGCCTGGAAGCGACTTGGAACGGATCGCGTCCACCCATGCCACGCCGTTCAGCAGGTCTGCCTCCATGGGGGACGTGACGAGCTGTTCGACTTCGGCGGCGGAGAGCCCCAGGGCTTCGGTCTGGATTTCGACCTGCGGCGGCGCGAATTCGGGGAAGGCGTCAACCGGCATGGTGGGCAGCGCGGTGAAGCCGTACCCGAGGACGCCGGCAGCCACTACCAGGACAAGGATCCGGAACTGCAGGACCCAGCCCAAAACCGCGCCCATCATGACTGGTTCACCGCCAACGTCGGCCGCGCTGTCTTCATAGGCACCGAAAGGACACGGCCGCGCCGGCGGCGATGTCGGTGTCCGCCGGGCACTTCAGCGGGTTTTGGCGTTTCACGAGGCACTGCATGCGGGTTCACGTTCAGGTCCGTGCTGAGGTAAACCGGGAAAAACGTTGCATCAGCTGTATAAGTGCTCACGGCGCGGCTCCATTGCGTTTGCCATAGCGCCCCCCAAACGTCTAGCAGAATGATGGTCCTCACAAAGGACCGCGTCAATGCCTCGGGTAACCTTCTTCAGCGGCGGCCATTCGGCGCAGGCGGTGGCGGTGTTGAGCTTACGCGACCGGCGACTGCCCTCCGGGTTCCACGAAGCGCTGGGTCCGCTCGATCTCCACAACCTTCGGGTCGGTTTCGTCAGCGCCGTAGTCCGACGGGCGAGTCGTGTCCTCTCCCTCTGGCACCTTCAGTGCCCGCAGCACCAGGGTCAGTACGACGGCGACAATCATGTTGAGCACGAACGCCGACACTGCAATGTACACCGTGAAGCCGGTCCCCGGGACCGGGGCAATGGAGCCGCCGAAGTGGGCATGCGTGACGGGATTGATGACGTTGTACGCCGATGCAGTGCCAAAGGCTATGCCCACGGCCCATCCGGCCAGCAGCGCCCACCGGTCAAACCACCGGGTGTAGAGCCCTGCGACCACCGCCGGGAAGGTCTGCAGAATCCAGATCCCGCCCAGCAGCTGCATGTTGATGGCCGCGGACTGGTCCATGGCGATGACGAAGATCAGCGCGCCGACCTTCACCACCAGGGAGACGATCTTGGACACCTTCGCCTCGGTTTTGGGGTCCACGTCCGGCCGGAAGAAGTCCCGGTAGACGTTTCGCGTAAACATGTTCGCCGCGGCAATGGACATGATCGCGGCCGGAACCAGCGCCCCGATGGCGATGGCCGCCAGTGCCACACCGGCGAACCACGCAGGAAAGTGGTCCAGGAACAGCTGCGGGACCACGAGCTGCGGGTTGACGGACCCGTTCAGGTCGATCGGCTTGGTGCCCGCCTTGATGGCCACGAAACCCAGCAGCGCCAGGAACCCAAGCATGAGGGAATACAGCGGCAAAATCGCTGCGTTGCGCCGGATCGTGTTGCGGGCCTTTGACGCGAGCACGCCGGTGATGGAGTGCGGATACATGAACAGCGCCATGGCCGAGCCCAGCGCGAGGGTCCAGTAGGCCGAGTAGTTCGCTGCGGCCGGGATGAACACGCCCGTGGGCTTTCCCGTCGCCTCGTTCACGGTGTCGAGCTTGGTCTTGGCCGCTCCGAAGATCGCGTCCCACCCGCCGAACTTGATCGGCAGGTAAATGACAGCGACGATCACCGCGAGATAGATGAGCAGATCCTTGACGACGGCGATCATCGCCGGCGCCCTCAACCCTGAGGTGTAGGTGTACGCGGCCAGCACCACGAACGCCAGAATGAGCGGCAGGTCCGTCAGCAGGACATTCTCCGAACTGCCCAGCCCGAGCACGGTCAGGACGGCCTTGATGCCCACGAGCTGCAGGGCGATGTACGGCATGGTTGCCACAATGCCCGTGACGGCGACGGCCAGGGACAGCCACCGGCTCCCGTAGCGGCCACCGACAAAATCTGCGGAGGTGACATAGCCGTGGCGGTGCGACACGGACCAGAGCCGGCTCATGATGATGAAAATGATCGGATAAAGCACGATCGTGTACGGCACCGCGAAGAAGCCGCTGACGGCACCCGTGGCCCACATCGCGGCGGGCACGGCAACAAAGGTGTAGGCGGTGTAGAGGTCGCCGCCCAGCAGGAACCAGGTGATCCACGTTCCGAAGCCGCGTCCGCCCAGCCCCCACTCGTCGAGGCTGTGCAGCCCCTCAGTCTCGGCGGTCCGGCGCCACCGGGCCGCCATGAAGCCCATGACGGCGACAACGACGAACAACAGCACCACGATGATGAGGGCGACCCAGTTGATCTCGCGACCGTTCATGGCCGTTCGCCTCCATCCACGCCATCGCCCGAGCCTGCCGTGCCGGCTTCGCGGGCCACCGCGCGCCGGCGCAGGTCTTCAGTGTTCACGAGCCAGTACGCCACACCGCTCAAGGCCGCGGAAATGGGAACCCAGAGCAGCTGGTACCAGTAGAAGAACGGCATGCCGCCCAGTGCCGGGGCATTGAAGGAGTATGTCTGCGGCAAGAGCGGAAGAAGAATCGCCGCGGAAAGCAGGATCCCCGCCATGACGTACTTCCCGCGCCGCGCCGGGCCGCGGGTTGCCGTGTTGCGTGTTGGCTGTCCGGCATCCGGGGGAGCCCCTGGGACGGGGCGCTGTTCCGGTTCAGGACGATCTCGATGGGACACCCCAGGACCTCCTTGTCAGCCCGTCTCCCGCACTCCGGCGTCGCGGAGAGCGGTGAGGCGGAGGTTACAAATGTTGCCCTCCAGTTCCTTTGTACGCCCGTCCGGCCCGCTCGGAAAGAGCACGGACAGTGCCGTCACAATCAGTAACGGACCTGTCTTTCCGGGTCATCTTTGCCGGGCGTCCCGGTCCGGTTGTCCGCAGACCGCATCAGCGCGTCGCCGGGATCCACTTCGCCGGCCGAAGATCGCGGGACCCAAAGGAAAGGGAAGGGCAGGGGAGGCCGCGAAGTTAATCGGGAAACAAAAAACCCCGGGAATCGAGTGGATTCCCGGGGTTTTCCCTTGTGCGCGGAGGGGGACTTGAACCCCCACCCCCTTTCGAGGACTAGCACCTCAAGCTAGCGCGTCTGCCATTCCGCCACCCGCGCAGGTGGTATTTCGAAGGACTCTCCCCGCCTTTCAGCGGTTCGTTGCTCTCCGAAGCAGCGAGAAAAACTCTAACACGAACTTTCCGGAAAGATGGAATCGAGTCGACTGGGTAGGCTGAACCTGGGCGTTCCGGCAGGCAAAACCCGCCAGAACCCGCATGATTCCGCGTTTTTCCCGCTTCAAGGAGTGATCAATGACACACGTTCGGCCAGAGGATGAAGTCGTCACCATCTGCCAGGAGCTCATCCGCATCGATTCATCCAACTACGGGGATGGCTCGGGGCCCGGCGAACGGGCGGCGGCGGAATACACCGCCGGCCTGATCAGTGAAGTGGGCCTGGAGGCCGAAATCTTCGAGTCCGAGCCGGGCCGGGCCAGCGTTGTCACGCGCCTGGCGGGCGAAGACCCCTCGGCAAGCGCCCTCGTGGTCCACGGCCACCTGGATGTGGTGCCGGCCCTGCGCGAGCAGTGGTCCGTGGACCCGTTCAGCGGCGAGCTCAAGGATGGACTGATCTGGGGCCGTGGCGCGGTGGACATGAAGGACATGGACGCCATGATCCTTTCCGTACTGAGGGACTTCGCCCGCACCGGACGCAAGCCGAAGCGGGACATTGTCTTTGCCTTCTTTGCGGATGAGGAAGCCGGGGGCGTGCACGGCGCCCAGTACGCGGTCAAGAACCGGCCCGAGCTGTTCGAGGGAGCCACGGAGGCCATCTCGGAAGTGGGCGGCTTTTCAACCACCATCGGCGGTCAGCGGACCTACCTGCTCCAGACGGCGGAAAAGGGCATCTCGTGGCTGCGGCTCGTGGCCCACGGCCGGGCCGGCCACGGCTCGCAGATCAACACCGACAACGCCATCACCCGGCTCGCCGGCGCCGTGACGCGCATCGGTGAGTACCGGTGGCCCATCGAGCTAACGGACACCACGCGCCAGTTCCTGGACGGCGTGACGGAACTGACCGGCGTCGAATTCGACCCCGACAACCCGGAACTGCTCCTGAAGGAACTGGGCACCGTGGCACGCTTCGTCGGTGCGACCCTGCAGAACACGTCCAATCCGACGCTCCTGGGGGGCGGCTACAAGCACAACGTCATCCCCGAGTCGGCCGAGGCGCTGGTGGACTGCCGGACCCTCCCGGGCCAGCAGGATCATGTCCTGGAGATCGTCCGGGAGTTGGCCGGCAGCGGCGTTGACGTCAGCTACGTGCATAACGATGTCTCCCTGGAAGTACCGTTCGCCGGCAACCTGGTCGACTCGATGATCGACGCCCTGCACTCCGAGGACCCGGGCGCCAAGGTCCTGCCCTACACGCTGTCCGGAGGCACCGACAACAAGTCCCTCAGCAAGCTCGGCATCACGGGCTATGGCTTCGCGCCGCTGCAGTTGCCGGACGAGCTCGACTTCACCGGCATGTTCCACGGCGTTGATGAACGGGTCCCGGCAGAGTCGCTCAAGTTTGGCGCGCGGGTCCTGAACACCCTGCTCACCAACTACTGACCATTCCGATGGACCAAACACCCATGGACCCGAAACAGCTGCTGCCTGACGGCCTGCTCGAGCGGATCCGGGGGAGGGCCCCGGAGTACGACGAGGAGAACCGCTTTTTCGCCGAGGATCTTGAGGACCTGGCCGACGCCGGGTACCTCAAGCTTTTCGTGCCAACGTCCGACGGCGGGGCGGGCCTTGGCCTGGAGGCTGCGGTCCGCTGCCAGCAAAGGCTTGCGACGGCGGCCCCGGCCACCGCGCTGGCCATCAACATGCATCTGGTCTGGACAGGGGTGGCGCGCGTCCTCGCCGAACGCGGCGATCCTTCACTGGACTTCGTGCTGCAGGAAGCGGCCGCAGGGGAGATCTTCGCGTTCGGAAATTCAGAGGCCGGCAATGACTCCGTTCTTTTCGATTCTCTGTCGGAAGCCAGGCCCCTGCCGGACGGCGGCTACTCGTTCACGGGCATCAAGATCTTCACGAGCCTTTCGCCGGCATGGACCCGCCTGGGCATCTTCGGCAAGGACGCCGCAGCACGGGATGGCGACGGCGAACTGGTGCACGGCTTCATCCGGCGGGACACGGCCGGCTACCGGATCCTGGATGACTGGAACACTCTGGGCATGCGCGCCAGCCAGTCGAACACCACCATCCTGGAGGGGGCAGTTGTCCCACCCGGCAGGATCTTCCGGAAGCTGCCCGTGGGGCCCAACGCGGATCCGCTGATCTTCGCGATCTTCGCCTGCTTTGAGACCCTGCTGGCGGGCGTTTATGCGGGTATCGGGGAGCGTGCCCTGGTCCTGGCCGTTGAAGCCGCCAGGCGCCGGACGTCATTCAAGAACGGGGGCCGGAGCCTGGCCCAGGACCCCGACATCCGCTGGAAAGTCGCCGAGGCGGCCCTGGCCATGGATGCGCTGTATCCCCAGCTGTCAGTGGTGGCCGGGGATGTGGACCGCCTGGCGGACCACGGCAGCCAGTGGTTTCCCAAGCTCGTGGGCGTCAAGCTGCACGCGACGGAAACGGCACGGACCGTGGTGGACCTTGCCATCCGGGTCTCCGGCGGCTCGAGCTACTTCAGGGGGTCCGAACTGGAGCGCCTGTACCGTGATGTCCTGGCCGGCATGTTCCACCCCTCGGACGACGAATCGGCACACAACACGGTGGCCAACGCCTGGCTGGGCCCTCTCGAGGACCCTGGCCCGTTCGAAGACCCCGGCCCGGAAGATTAACCGGGCAGCACGGAAGTGGGCGCACACCATCGCGGCGCGCGCCCACCGGGCCGAAGGGGCCTAGACGGTGCGCTGCACCTGGGTGACCCGGCGGCGAAGCCAGAAGCGCCTGCCGCCGCCCACATACAGCCTGCTGCGCTCGAGTTCCCACTTGCCGTACTCGGAGTGTTCAACGAGCCGGCGCCGGGCTTCGGGCAGGGAATCCTCGGGACCGACGGTCAACACAAGGTACTCGTATTGCCGGGCATAATCCCGTTCCCGCAGGACCGAGCTGGTCAGAAAATGTTCCTTCATTGCTCTCCATTTTCGTCCTTTTCCCGCTAACGTGAAGGCATGAGCATCGATCCGCGTGTCGCGCTTCAGTCCTTGACCGGGGCCTTGGAAGAACACCTTGCAGCCGCCTCAGCCCGCCGGGGGGACGGTGACCCCTCAGTGGAGGCAGCATTTTTTGCAGTAGCCGATGCCTTCGAAGTGTACGAGGACGCCCTCTACGAGGCTTACAACGAGGTCACGCCGCTCCAGGTGTTCGATGACGAAGAAGACCAAGACG
This sequence comes from Arthrobacter sp. NPDC056727, assembly GCF_042790555.1. Lineage (NCBI taxonomy): Bacteria > Bacillati > Actinomycetota > Actinomycetes > Micrococcales > Micrococcaceae > Arthrobacter > Arthrobacter sp. NPDC056727. The sequence goes on from NZ_JBHTZA010000015.1 coordinate 57,220, forward strand.
AGGACGAGGAAGCGGACGACGAGGATCTGGAAATCGTCGAGGAGTAGCGGGTCGACCAGTGGCGGCCGGGGAGTAGCGGGGAAGCAGCCCGCCTAACCGTGCCCGCTGGAGACGTCCTCAAGCGCACGCGCAATTTCAGCCGGCAGCGGCGTGAGCTGGGCGTCCAGGATTTCCTTGAGCTGGACCGGTGTGCGGGCGCCCACGATGGCCGTCGCCACTCCGTGCCGGGACAGCAGCCAGCTCAGCGCAACATCCAGGGAGGACCGCCCCAGGCCCCGGGCTGCCATGGCAACAGCCTCGACCACCTGCGACGCGGGGTGTTCCAGGTAGGGCTCCACGTACGTGGCCAGCCGGGTGCCCGCCGCCCTGGAATCGGACGGGACATGGCCGCGGTACTTGCCGGTCAGGACGCCGCGTCCCAGCGGCGCCCACGCCATCAGCCCCAGCCCGGCATCTTCGATGGCAGGCACCAGCTCAGCCTCCGGCTTGCGGCGCAGCAGTGAATACTCGGACTGGTTGGCCACAAGGGGGAACCCTGCGACCGCGGCGGCCTTGGCGGTCTGCCAGCCGTTGTAGTTGGCGATTCCCGCATAGCGTGCACGTCCGCTGCGGACGGCGAAGTCGAGGGCGGACAGCGTCTCTTCAAGCGGGACGTTGGGGTCCCACGCCTGGGCAAGCCAGAGGTCGACGTAGTCGGTGCCCAGCCGCGCCAGGCTTGCGTCAAGGCCGGACAGCATCGCGTTCCGCGACGCATCAACGCGCTGCCGCCCGTCCGACGGCGACACCCCGGCTTTGGTGGAGATGACCACTTCCGTGCGGGAGACGACGTCGCCCAGCATGGAACCCAGCATGGCTTCGGCCTGGCCGTCGGCGTACGAGGCAGCGGTGTCCACCAGGGTTCCGCCGGCATCCACGAATGTGCGCAGCAGCTCCGAGGCGTCCTGTTCGTCCGTTTCGCGGGACCATGACATAGTGCCCAGGGAGAGGGAGGAGGCGCGTAGGCCGCTGTTGCCGATGTAACGCTGCTGCATAGCAGTTAGCTTACGGGGAAACCACCCGCATCATGACGTAGGGTCTTAGCGTGAACTGGATTGAAGCGGCCCTGCTGGGTCTTGTGCAGGGACTGACCGAATTCCTACCTATTTCATCGAGCGCCCACCTCCGCATTGTGGGCTCCTTCCTGCCGAATGCGGCGGACCCGGGCGCGGCCTTCACCGCCATCACCCAGCTCGGCACGGAAACCGCCGTGATTGTCTACTTCTGGCGGGACATCGTCCGGATCGTGAAGGCCTGGTTCGGCTCGCTGACGGGACGGGTCCCGCGCCAGGATCCGGACGCCAGGATGGGCTGGCTGGTGATCCTGGGCAGCCTGCCCATCATCGTCCTTGGCCTGCTGTTCCAGGACCAGATCGAATCTGTCCTCCGCAGCCTGTGGATCGTGGCCACGATGCTCATCGTCTTCGGCCTGATCCTCGCCGTGGCCGACGCCGTCGGGAAGCAGGACCGGGACCTCACCAAGCTCACCTATAAGCACGGCGTCCTTTACGGCCTCGCCCAGGCCATGGCCCTGATTCCGGGTGTTTCCCGCTCCGGCGGCACCATCACGGCCGGGCTCCTCATGGGCTACACCCGTGAAGCCGCCGCCCGTTACTCCTTTCTCCTGGCCATCCCCGCCGTCTTCGGCAGCGGCCTCTACCAGCTGTTCAAGGTGGCAACGAAGGACGGCGTGAGCGGACCCTTCGGACTGGGGGAGACCGCCCTGGCAACGGCGATTGCGTTCGTCATCGGCTACGTCATCATTGGCTGGTTCCTGAAGTTCATTTCGACGCGCAGCTACCGGCTGTTTGTCTGGTACCGCATCTTCCTGGGCCTCGCCCTGTACCTGCTGCTCGGTTTCAATGTCATCAGCGCCTAGCACTAGGCTTGGTCTGTGAAGTCCTGGATCTCCCGCCCCGTGCCTGTCCTGCCGGGGGAAATGCCCGCGCTCCGGCTGTTTGACACCACCGCAGACCGCGCCGTAAGCCTGAATGCCGACGGCGAAAAGTCGATGTATGTCTGCGGCATCACCCCGTATGACGCGACCCACATGGGCCACGCCGCCAGCTACGTCGCGTTCGACCTCCTGAACCGCGCCTGGCGCGACGGCGGCCAGCAGGTTGCGTACGTCCAGAACGTCACCGACGTCGATGACCCGCTGCTGGAGCGCGCCGAAGCCACCGGCGTCGACTGGCGGGAGCTGGCAGAGAGCCAGATCGAGCTGTTCCGCACCGACATGGAAGCCCTCAACGTCATCGCGCCCGATCACTACATCGGCGCCGTCGAAGCCATGCCGCTGATCGTCCCCGCGATTGAACGGCTCCTGCACCAGGGGCTGGCCTACCGGGTCAACGGCACCGCGGGAGAGCCCGACGGCGACGTCTACTACGACGTCGAAGCCGCCGGCAAGCACGCGGTCGGCGTTGACGCCTGGACCCTGGGCTCCGTCTCCGGACTGCCGGAAGCCGTGATGCTTGAACTGTTCGCAGAACGCGGCGGCGACCCCGGCCGGGCAGGCAAGCGCCAGGCACTCGACCCGCTGCTGTGGCGCGTGGCGCGTGACGGTGAGCCCAGCTGGCCGGGCGGTGAGCTGGGGGAGGGCCGGCCCGGCTGGCACATCGAGTGCACCGTCATCGCCCAAAAGTACCTGCCCGCGCCCTTCACGGTGCAGGGCGGCGGCTCTGACCTGGTTTTCCCGCACCACGAGATGGGTGCCGGACACGCCTACTCGCTGTCCGGCGTCCCCCTCGCCGAACACTTCGCCCACGCCGGCATGGTGGGGCTGGACGGCGAGAAGATGTCCAAATCCAAGGGCAACCTGGTCCTGGTGTCCCAGCTGCGCGCTGCTGGCGAAGAACCCGCAGCCATCCGCCTGGCCATCCTGGCACACCATTACCGGTCCGACTGGTCCTGGACGGCGGAAGGCTTCGAGCAGGCCAAGGCACGCCTCGAGCGGTGGCGCTCCGCCCTGGCCGCGGCACCCGCCGGATCCGCCGCGGATCTGATCGGGCGGATACGCGAAGCCCTGGCCGACGACCTGGACGCCCCCACGGCCCTGGCCGCCGTCGACAACTGGGCAGACACTGCCCTTAACAGCACCGCCGGCAACAACACGTCGGAAGCAGACCAGGCGCTGGTGCGCGACGCCGTCAACGCGCTTCTCGGCGTCGAACTTTAACACCCTCCCCCTCTAAACGACGCGGCTGGGTCCAACCTCGGGTTGGGCCCAGCCGCGTCGTTTTATCCTGAGCCCTAGGGCTTGTCTTTGCCCCGGCGCTTCAGGTACCGCTCAAACTCACGCGCAATGGATTCACCGCTGGCCTCAGGGAGGTCGGCGGTGTCCTTCGCCTCCTCCAGCTGCCGCACATACGCGGCAATTTCGGGATCCTCGGTGGCCAGTTCGTTGACGCCGCGCTCCCAGGCCTCTGCCTCTTCGGCCAGCTCGTGCGTGTCCAGCGGAACCTGGAGCAGTTCCTCGACCCGGTGCAGGAGCGCCAGCTGCGCCTTCGGCGACGGGGCCTGGGCCACATAGTGCGGCACGGCTGCCCAGAGTGAGACGGTGGGGATGCCGGCGAGCAGGGAGACCTCGGACAGCACGCCCACGATCCCCACGGGCCCTTCATACTGCGAGGCCTCGAGGTTCAGCCGTTCACGGAGCCCGCCGTCGTCGGTGGATGTGCTGACGGGAATGGGGCGGCTATGCGGCACGTCCGCGAGCAGCGCACCCACCAGGACCACGTAGTCGACGTGAAGCGCCTCGGCGTGGACCAGCAGTTCGGCTGTATAGGCACGCCACTTGTAGGACGGCTCGGTTCCCTGGATGAAAATCACATCCACGTTGGTGCCGGGGGCACTGGCTTTGTAGATCCGTGTGGACGGCCACTTGATCTTGCGTTCGCCGGAGGCCGTGCGGCGGACGGTGGGCCGGGTGAACTGGAAGTCGTAGTATTCGTCGGCATCTATGGACGCGACCTTCTTGCCGCCCCACAGTTTGTTGAGGTAACGGAGCGCATCACTGGCGGCTTCCCCCGCGTCATTCCAGCCTTCGAACGCAGCCAGCATCACAGTAATACGCTGGCCCTCGGGAACAGGCTGCAGCAGCTGCTCCGTCTCAGGCGCGGTGCCCGGTTCGTTGGTGTCTCCGTCGAAGCTATTCATTCCCTCACCCTACGTCCACAAGCGTTGCTGTTGCATAGCGCGAACCGCCGCAGATCCGGACAAACCCTTCATCCTTGCCGGTCATCCCTGCCGGGACGGGCACGGATATTCGCCGACGGCGTACGCCCGGGGCCTGCGGCAGGGCGCCGCCGGGCGGCCCGGTACAGTGGAAAGCATGGATTCTGCCGCCGCTCAGCCCTTGCTCAAAGCCGTTTTATGGGACATGGACGGCACCATCGTCGACACCGAACCGTACTGGATCGAAGCCGAACACAACCTTGTCGGGGCACACGGGGGGACGTGGTCCCACGAACAGGCCATGCAGCTCGTGGGGCAATCACTGGTCCATTCGGCCGGAATTCTCCAGCGCGCCGGCGTGCGCCTGGAGATCCGCGAGATCATCGACACGCTTACCGCCCAGGTGATCAGCCGTGTCCGGGAGAACGTGCCGTGGCGACCGGGGGCCCGTGAGCTGCTGGATGAACTTTTCAGCGCCGGCGTGCGTTGTGCCCTTGTGACCATGTCAGAGGCACCGCTGGCCCGCGAGATTGTGGCGAGCCTTCCGCGGCCTTATTTCGAGTTCCTCGTTACCGGCGACACGGTAACCAAGGGCAAACCGCACCCGGAGGCGTATCTCAAAGCCGTGGATCTGCTGAAACAGCAGGACCCGCAGCTCACCGTCGACCACTGCGTGGCGCTGGAGGACTCGGCACCGGGCGTTGCCGCAGCCGTGGCGTCGGGTGCGGTGACCGTGGCCATTCCGCACATCGTTCCGCTGCCGGACGATGCCCGCAGGACCACCTGGGATTCACTCAGGGACCGCACTGTGGCCGAACTGGAGGAGCTGGTCAGGCTCCGCCTCGGCGCCCGCGAACCGGCGGCAACTTTCGAGAACGCTAACTAAAGGAGCACGTAACGTGTCTGATCCCGCGGGATCCGGTCAGCAGACCCCGGACAGGCTGGCAGGGAACAGCCGGCGGGAGGGGATCCCGCTCGGCAGGATCGCCGGCATTCCCATTGTGCTGGCGTATTCCTGGTTCATCATCGCCGCGTTCACGGTGATCGTTTACGGGCCGGTGCTGCAGCATGGCACCCCGTCCCTGGGCATCGGGGCGTACTACGTGGCGTTCGCCTACGCGTTGCTGCTCCTGTTGTCCGTGCTGGTCCATGAACTCGCGCATGCCCTGACGGCCAAGATGTACGGCTGGCCCAGCGAGAAGATCGTGCTCAACCTCTGGGGCGGCCACACCCAGTTCGAAAGCTTCACCGCCACGCCCGGGCGGTCCGTGCTGGTGGCCATGGCCGGTCCCGCCGCCAATTTTGTGCTCGCCGGGGCAGCCTGGCTGGTGATCTCCGCGGGCGGGCTGTCCGGCGTGGCGGACACCCTCCTGAACATTTTCTTCTGGGCCAACCTTGTGATCGGCATCTTCAACGTGCTGCCCGGGTTGCCGCTGGACGGCGGCCGCCTGGTGGAATCCGCGGTGTGGAAGGCCACCGGCAGCCACGCCAAAGGCACCGTCGCTGCCGGCTGGGGCGGGCGCATCATCGTCGTCGCCCTGGGCCTCTGGTTCCTTGTCCGTCCGCTCCTCATTGGCGACGTCCCGGACACCAGCATGCTGCTCATCACCATCCTGGTCGGCGGCTTCCTGTGGATGGGCGCGTCTGCGTCCATCCAGCAGGGCCGCCTGCGCGGCCGGCTCCATCTGGTGAGCGCCGCAGCACTGGCCGAACCCGCCGTCGGCCTCTCCGAAGCGGGGACTGTCAGCGACGTCCTCCGGGTGTCAGCCGGCGGGCGGACCGCCGTCGTTCTCTGTGCCGCCGACGGCAGGCCAAACAGCGTGGTGGACCCAGCAGCCCTGGCCGCCGTGCCGGCCGCCGTCGCCGGGTCCACCCCGGCCACGGCGGTGGCCTACCCGCTGGGCGCCGGCGCCTATGTGCCCGAATGGTCCAAGGGCCAGGAACTGCTGCAGTACCTGGCGCAGCTTGAAGGACACAATTACGCCGTGATTGACCACAACGGCCGGGTCACCGGCCTGCTCCGGCAATCCACCGTGGTGACGGCCATAACAGGCAAGGCGCCCCGCTAAAACACGCGCCGGCCGGGCCGGACCCGGTAGAGTTACGTGCCGGTCGTGAAATCGGCAGCCGGTGCACGGCGCCCTGCCGGAACGCCAGGGCGCACCCCCAAGACAGCTTTCACAGGAGCGAGGACACAGTCATGAGCAGCGATTCTGCCGCCAACGCAACCAGCACGGGCCTTTCCACCGGCACTGCAGCCGGCACGGCGGACCAGCCGGTGGGCGCTGCCCGGCGGCGCGGGCCCTTCCGCGAAGGCGAGCGGGTCCAGCTGACGGACGAGCGCGGTCGCATGAACACCATCAGCCTCGAGGCCGGCGGGGCCTTCCACACGCACCGCGGCTTCCTCAACCACGACGACATCATCGGCAAGGTGGACGGTTCCGTTGTGGTCAACAACGTGGGCCAGCAGTACCAGACACTGCGCCCGCTGCTGTCCGACTTCGTCCTGTCGATGCCCCGCGGTGCGGCCGTCGTCTACCCGAAGGATGCCGCGCAGATCGTCACCATGGCCGACATCTTCCCCGGGGCAAGGGTGGTCGAGGCCGGCGTCGGTTCAGGTGCGCTCTCCATTTCGCTGCTGCGCGCGGTGGGGGACCAAGGCTACCTGCACTCCTTCGAGCGCCGCGAGGAATTCGCCGCGATCGCCCGCGGCAACGTGGAGACCATTTTCGGCGGCCCGCACCCGGCCTGGCAGATTTCCCTGGGCGACTTCCAGGATGAAGTGGTCCGCACCGAAGAGCCGGGATCCATCGACCGCGTGGTCCTCGACATGCTTGCACCGTGGGAATGCCTCGATGCAGTGGCCACGGTCCTGGCCCCCGGCGGCGTCTGGATCAACTACGTTGCCACCGTCACCCAGCTCTCACGCACAGCCGAGGCCATCCGCGCCGACGGCCGCTTCACCGAACCGGACGCCTGGGAATCCCTGGTCCGCGGCTGGCATCTCGAAGGACTCGCCGTGCGCCCGGACCACCGCATGGTCGCCCACACCGGCTTCCTGCTGGTCACGCGGCGGCTCGCCGACGGTGTCACCGGCATCTCCGTCAAGCGCCGCCCGTCCAAGACCGACTTCAACGAAGAGGACGTCAACGCCTGGACGCCAGGCGCGGTGGGCGAACGCCTCGTCTCTGACAAGAAGCTCCGCCGGGCCGCACGGGACGCCATAGCGGGCACCAATGTGAAGGACGACCCGGAGATCACAAACTAGTCCGCATTTCGGATGTCGTCAGCTTTCCGCGCCGACTAGGGGCTATCGTCTTAATAGAAGCGCAGGAAGGGGCTGATGCATCATGGAGAACAATGACTCCGTGCCTACGCCGGCTGAACAGGCGGGCGCCAACGAACTGTCTGTCGCTGACCGGCAGGTCAATATCCTTCGGGACAAGCTGAGGCATATTGACCGGCAACTGGCAGCTGCCACGCAGAACAACACCAAGCTCGTGGCGATGCTCGAAACGGCCAAGGCCGAAATACTCAGGCTCAAGAACGCCCTGGACCAGGAGGGGCAGCCGCCATACAGCTTCGGCACCATCCTCCAGCTGAACCCCCGGCGGCAGCCCGCCGGCAGCGGCCAGGCGGCCACTGAGGAATCGGTGGACATCTTTAACGCCGGACGCAAAATGCGGGTTGGCATCAGCCCCCTTGTCAACATCAACCAGCTGGCGGTCGGCCAGGAGGTTCTCCTCAATGAGGCCCTCCTCGTGGTTGCCGGCCTGGGCTACGAACGCGCGGGCGAACTCGTCACGCTCAAGGAACTGCTCGGCCCGGACCGCGCACTGGTGCTGGGCCGCGCCGACGAAGAGCGCGTGATCCGGCTCGCCGGCCCGCTCCTGAACCAGAAGCTCCGGGTGGGCGACGCCCTCTCCATCGATTCCCGCACCGGGTACGCCCTTGAAAAAGTCCCCCGGTCAGAGGTCGAGAACCTCGTCCTGGAGGAAGTCCCGGACATCACGTACGAGGACATCGGCGGTCTCGGCCCCCAGATCGAACAGATCCGGGACGCCATAGAGCTGCCGTTCCTGCATCCGGACCTGTACCGCGAACACGGGCTCAAAGCCCCCAAGGGCATCCTGCTCTACGGGCCTCCGGGCTGCGGCAAGACCCTCATCGCCAAGGCCGTGGCCAACTCGCTGGCCGCGCGCGCTGCGGAACGCTCGGGCAACACCGACCTGAAGAGCTATTTCCTCAACATCAAGGGCCCGGAGCTCCTCGACAAGTACGTCGGCGAAACCGAACGCCACATCCGGCTGATCTTCTCCCGGGCCCGCGAAAAGGCCTCGGACGGCAGCCCCGTCGTGGTCTTCTTCGACGAGATGGATTCGCTCTTCCGCACCCGCGGCACCGGCATCTCCTCCGACGTCGAAACCACGATTGTGCCGCAGCTGCTGAGCGAGATCGACGGCGTCGAGCGGCTGGACAACGTGATTGTCATCGGTGCCTCCAACCGGGAGGACATGATCGATCCCGCCATCCTGCGCCCGGGCCGCCTGGACGTGAAGGTCAAGATCCACCGCCCCGACGCCGAGGCCGCGGCAGACATCTTCAAGAAGTACATCACCCCGGACCTGCCGTTCCACGAGGACGACCTCGTGGAACACGACGGCGATGTGCAGGAGACGGTGGACGCCATGATCCAGCGCACGGTGGAGGCCATGTACTCCACCGAGAAGTCCAACGAATACCTCGAAGTCACCTACGCCAACGGCGACACCGAGATGCTGTACTTCAAGGACTTCAACTCAGGGGCCGTCGTCCAGAACGTTGTGGACCGTGCCAAGAAGTACGCCATCAAGGACCTCCTGACCAGCCAGCAGAAGGGCCTGCGGATCGACCACCTGCTGCGCGCCGTCGTCGATGAGTTCCGCGAGCACGAGGACATGCCCAACACCACCAACCCGGATGACTGGGCACGCATCTCCGGCAAGAAGGGTGAACGCATCACCTACATCCGCACCATCGTCCAGGGCAAGGCCGGCCAGGAGCCCGGCAAATCCATCGAAACCATGCCCAGCACGGGCCAGTACCTGTGACGGCCGCCTCCGACTCAGTGCTGGGAGGCGGCCTGCCGGCCGGCGGCGCCATGCGGGTGATGGGATCGGAAACCGAATACGGGATCCACGCGCCTGCCGCTCCGGGCGCCAATGCCACGATGATGTCCGCCCGGGTGGTCCAGGCCTATGCCCAGGTCACCCGGCTCCGGGCCGCCGGCGGCGCCGAAACCCGCTGGGACTACACCGATGAGGAACCGCTGCATGACGCCCGCGGCTGGACGCTGGAGCGCGGCCAGGCGCACCCGAGCCAGCTGACGGACCAGCCGCCCGTGCTGGACGCCGAGGCCGTGGCGCTTGCCTACGGCCGCGAAGAGCTGGAGCTGGACGGCGAGGACGAATCCGGCTCGCTGCTGATGAACATGGTCCTCGGCAACGGGGCACGGCTCTACGTGGACCACGCCCACCCCGAATATTCCAGCCCGGAGGTCACCAACCCTGCGGCGGCAGTGGCCTGGGACGCTGCCGGGGACCTCGTGGGCCTGGCGGCGGTCCGCAGGCTGGCCGGCGACACGGACTTGCCCGCCGTCAACCTCTACAAAAACAACACCGACAACAAGTCAGTGTCCTACGGGTCGCACGAAAACTACCTCATGCCGCGGTCCGTGCCGTTCGGCGACATTGTCCGCGGGCTGACCCCGTTTTTCGTGTCCCGGCAGGTCATCTGCGGCTCCGGGCGCGTGGGCCTGGGCCAGGACAGTTCCCGCCCCGGCTACCAGATCAGCCAGCGGGCGGACTTCTTCGAGGCGGAGGTGGGGCTCGAAACCACTATCCGTCGCCCCATCATCAACACCCGCGACGAGCCGCATGCAACAGCGGACAAGTACCGGCGGCTGCATGTCATCATCGGCGACGCCAACTTGAGCCAGATGTCCAACTACCTCAAATTCGGGACCACCGCCATGGTGCTGAGCCTGATCGAGGCGGGCCTCGCGCCGCGGATCGAGGTCCACGAGCCGGTGGCAGCGCTGCAGGCCATCAGCCACGACACCACGCTCACCACCAAGGTCCGCCTGCTCGACGGCCGCAGGGTGACGGCCCTGGACCTGCAATGGATGTACCACGAGGCCGCCGCCAAGCTCGCCCAGGACACCGGGGTGGGCGACGCCGTCGACGGCGACGGCCACACGCACGTCGTGCTGGAGCGGTGGGCCACCACCCTGACGCAGCTGGACAGCGACCGGGCCACGGCAGCCACGTCCGTGGAGTGGCTGGCCAAGCTGTCCATTTTGGAGGGCTACCGCCAGCGCGACGGGCTCCAGTGGGATGACGCCCGGCTGGGCCTGGTCGATCTCCAGTGGGCCGACCTTCGGCCGGAAAAGGGACTGTACTACCGCCTGCTCTCCCGGAACCGGATCCAGCGGGTCGTGGACGACGCCGACATCGCCACGGCGGTGACGGAACCGCCGTCGGACACCCGGGCCTACTTCCGCGGACGCTGCGTCAGCAGCTTCAGCAAGGACGTGGTGGGGGCCAGCTGGGACTCGGTGATTTTCGATGTTCCGGGTTACGGAAGGCTGCAGCGTGTGCCCACCCGGGAGCCGCTGCGCGGCACGCAGGCACTGACCGGAGGGCTGTTTGCCAGGCACCGCGAGGCGGGCCCGTTCCTAGCAGAACTCCTCGGATCGGCGCCCGCTCCGCCACCGGCATAAAGCACACCGCAAAGCCCTTTTGCGTGGCAATATGGGCATACAGGATGTCCCTTCGGAACGGGGGACTGGATGAAGGAGAAGGACATGGCAGGCCAGGAGCAGCAGCAGCCACAGCCACGCGACACCGAGGTCGAGGAAGAGGTCCCCGTACCGCCGGCGCCCGCGGAAGGACAGGCATCCGCGTCGACACAGGGTGTTGACGATCTCCTCGACGAGATCGACGGCGTCCTGGAGTCCAACGCGGAGGAATTCGTCCGGGCATTCGTGCAAAAGGGCGGCCAGTAGACCGGTAGGGACACCACCCTGCACCGGGCACGGGAGCCAGAGGTACCGGACAGCCGCCGAATCATCACGTTGAAGGAGTGCACCAGTGCAGGAGACAACAGCCAACAAGGTAGCCGCCCACGCGACATCGTCGTTCACTGAACATCTCCAACGCGACCGTCCGGACCTGCTTCCCCAATACGCACCCCTCGCCACGGGCACGGCCGCCGGCCAGATCCCCGCCGTGCCCCACGCCACCACCATCGTGGCCATGACCTACGCCGGCGGCATCGTCATGGCGGGCGACCGCCGGGCCACCATGGGCAACATCATCGCCAGCCGGCACATCGAAAAAGTCTTTCCCGCCGACCAGTACTCCGTAGTCGGCATCGCCGGCACGGCAGGCATCGCGATCGACCTGACCCGCCTGTTTCAGGTGGAGCTGGAGCACTACGAAAAGATCGAGGGAACCCCGCTGAGCCTGGAGGGCAAGGCGAACCGTCTGGGAGCCATGATCCGTGGCAACCTGCCGATGGCGTTGCAGGGCCTGGCCGTCGTGCCGCTGTTCGCCGGTTTTGACGCTGCCGCCGGAGCGGGGCGGCTCTTCTCCTACGACGTGACCGGCGGCCGGTACGAGGAACAGGAACACCACGCCGTGGGTTCGGGATCGATGTTCGCCCGCGGCGCGTTGAAGAAGCTTTGGCGGCCCAACCTGCCCGAGGACGAAGCCATCGCCGTGGCCGTCGAATCCCTCTATGACGCAGCCGACGACGACTCCGCCACCGGTGGCCCGGACCCCGTGCGGCAATTATGGCCCGTGGTGTACGCCGTCAACCGGGCCGGAGCCCGGCGGGTCTCGGAGCGCGAACTCGCCACCACGGCCGGAAACATCATCGAGTCCAGGGCTGCTGCCCGGCGGGAGGCCTGATATGACACAGCAGTTTTATGTCTCCCCCGAACAGCTGATGAAGGACCGTGCGGACTTCGCACGGAAAGGCATCGCACGCGGCCGGTCCGTGATCGTGGTCAGCTGCGAGGACGGGATTGCGCTGGTGGCCGAGAACCCGTCACCCTCGCTGCACAAGATCGGCGAGATCTACGACAAGATCGCCTTCGCCGCCGTCGGGAAGTACAACGAATTTGAGAGCCTCCGCCAGGCCGGGGTGCGCTACGCCGATGTCCGCGGCTATTCCTACGACCGCGAGGACGTCACGGCCAGGGGACTGGCCAGCGTCTACGCCCAAAGCCTGGGTGCCGTCTTCACGGCCGAGCAGAAGCCGTTCGAGGTGGAACTTGTCGTGGCAGAAGTGGGCGCCAGCCAGGACCTCGACCACCTCTACCGCCTCACCTTCGACGGCTCGATCGCGGACGAGCACAACTTCATTGTGATGGGCGGCCAGGCGGACAAGGTGTCCGGGGCGATCGAGAACGGCTGGCAGCGCGACCTGTCGTTCGCGGCGGCGATCCGGCTCGCCGCCAGGGCGCTGGCGACGGACAACGAGTCGCCGGATGTGCCGGCCAAGGCCTTGGAAGTGGCGCTGCTGGACCGCAGTTCGGAAAGCCACAGGGGGACGCGGAGGGCTTTCCGCAGGCTGTCCAACCAGGACGTTGTGGAACTGCTGGCTGAGGAGAGCTGACATGGACAAGAGGATCTTCGGCATTGAAACCGAATTCGGGATTTCCTATTCGAGCCCGGATTCCCGGCCCCTCGCGCCGGAGGAAGTGGCCCGCTACCTGTTCCGCAAGGTAGTCAGCTGGGGCCGGTCCTCCAACGTGTTCCTCACCAACGGGTCCCGGCTGTACCTCGACGTCGGCTCACACCCCGAATACGCCACAGCGGAGTGCGACGACCTCGCCCAGCTCATCGCCCACGACCGGGCAGGGGAGCTCATTCTGGACGACCTCGTGGACGAGGCCCAGTCCAGGCTCGCGGCCGAGGGCTTCAACGGAACCGTCTACCTGTTCAAGAACAACACCGACTCCGCCGGGAACTCCTACGGCAGCCATGAGAACTACCTCATTCCGCGCCGCGGCGAATTCACCCGGCTGGCCGAGATCCTCATCCCGTTCCTCGTCACGCGGCAGCTCATCGCCGGCGCGGGCAAGATCCTGAAGACGCCGCACGGAGCCACCTACGCTTTTTCGCAGCGGGCGGACCACATCTGGGAGGGCGTGTCCTCCGCCACCACCCGGTCCCGGCCGATCATCAATACCCGCGATGAGCCGCACGCCGACGCCGAGTTCTACCGCCGCCTGCACGTGATCGTCGGGGACTCGAACATGTCCGAGACCACTGCGCTGCTCAAGGTCGGCACCGTGGACCTCATTCTGCGGATGATCGAAGCCGGCGTGATCATGCGGGACATGCGGATGGAAAACCCCATCCGCAGCATCCGGGAAATCTCCCACGACCTGAGCGGCCGCGCCCTGGTCCGGCTCGCCAACGGCCGCCAGCTCACCGCACTGGAGATCCAGCAGGAGTACCTGAGCAAGGTCACGGCGTTCGTTGAGGAAAACGGCGCCCACAACCAGCATGTGCCCCTGATCCTGGACCTCTGGGGGCGGACGCTGCGCGCCATCGAAAGCGGCGACTCCAGCACCATCGACACCGAAATCGACTGGGCGATCAAGAAGAAGCTCATGGACAGCTACCGCAGGCGCCACGGCCTGGGCCTGGACGCCCCACGCATCGCGCAGCTGGACCTCACCTACCACGACATCTCACGGTCGCGCGGGCTGTACTACCTGCTCCAGTCCCGCGGTGCCGTCCGCAGGGTAACCGAGGAGACGGCCATCAAGGACGCCGTGGACGCCCCGCCGCAGACCACCCGCGCGAAGCTGCGCGGCGACTTCGTCCGCAAGGCGCAGGAACTGGGCCGGGACTACACGGTGGACTGGGTCCACCTGAAGCTCAACGACCGCGCGCACCAGACCATCCTGTGCAAGGACCCGTTCCGCAACGTGGACGAGCGGGTTGATGCCCTTCTGGACTCTATGGGCTGATCCCCAGCTTTCCGCGTTACTCTGGAAGAGGCCGTTCTGCGGTCCTGTCTGCCTTGCCGCGTGCAGCACCTCCGCCGGCAGGGCATCCATCTTGCCCCGACGAAAGTTCTTACGTGCGCCGACTACTAGCAATCCTTCTTCCTGCGCTGCTTCTGCTGACCGCCTGCGGCGGCCAGGAGCCCGCAGCCCCGGAACCGACCAGCCAGTCCGCGGGTGAGACCGCCAAGCTCGACTCGCTCAAGCTGACGGACAAGGGGGACAAGAAAGCCCCGGGCGTCGAGTTCAGCAAGCCCCTCGAGGTCACCGAACCCACCGTCAAGGTTGTCACCGAAGGCAGCGGGGACCGCGTGAAGGCCAACCAGATCGCCGAGATTTCCGTCCTGAGGATAAACGCCAAGGACGGATCCACTATCGACGACGGTTTCCCCAGGGAACCTCAGTCCTTCGAGCTGAGCGATGAGGTCAAAACCAGCAGCCCGATCATCTACAACGCGTTTGTTGGTGCCAAGGTGGGCTCCCAGCTCGCTCTGGCCGCTCCGGGCCAAGCCGCAGCACAGGGCTCCGCCGCCCAGCCGGCCGAGCTCCTGATCATCAAGGTGATCTCCGCCAAGGACGCCCCGAAGGTCCTCGACAAGCCCGAAGGCGATGCGGTCACCCCGCCCGTCGGCCTGCCGACCGTCACCGAGAAGGACGGCATCCCGGAGATCTCCGTCAAGGGCGTCGCCGCCCCGAAGAAGCTCATCGCCCAGGACCTGATCAAGGGCAAGGGCGCCGTCGTCAAGGCCACGAACACCCTGACGGTCAACTACGTCGGCGTGGCTCTGGCCAGCGGCAAGAAGTTCGACTCCAGCTTTGACCGCAAGCAGCCGGCCTCGTTCGCGCTGAACCAGGTCATCAAGGGCTGGACCCAGGGCCTGGCCGGCAAGACGGTCGGCTCGCGCGTCCTGCTGGTCATCCCGAAGGACCTTGCCTACGGCGACTCGGGCCAGGGTGACGCCAAGGGCGACCTCGTGTTCGTCGTCGACATCCTGGGTGCCAAGTAACACCAGCCCACAGTCCCAAGTCCGCATAAGCAGCACACAAGCAGAAGGAGCAACCATGTCATTCGGACAGCGCAACCTCGACCGTGAAAAGCCGGAGATCGAGTTCCCCGAGGGCCCGGTCCCCACGGAACTCGTCATCACCGACATCATTGAGGGCGACGGACCGGAAGCCAAGGCCGGCGACACCGTGTCCACCCACTACGTCGGCGTGGCCTGGTCCACCGGCGAAGAGTTCGACGCATCCTGGGGCCGCGGGGCCCCGCTGGACTTCCGCGTCGGCGTCGGCCAGGTCATCCAGGGCTGGGACCAGGGCCTGCTCGGCATGAAGGTCGGCGGCCGCCGCCGCCTCGAGATCCCCTCCGAGCTGGCCTACGGCTCGCGCGGTGCCGGCGGAGCCATCGGCCCGAACGAAGCGCTGATCTTCGTCGTGGACCTGGTCGGCGTCCGCTAATCCCCACCCGCCCCCTATCCTCGCAAGCTCGGACAGGGAACCCTGCGGGCGTGGGCCCACCACCGGCCCCCTTTCCTCGCAAGCTCGGACAGGGAACCCTGCGGGCGTGGGCCCACCACCGGCCGCCGCATAACGCAAGCGCGGTAACAATCGGAAGGATTTTCCGGATTGTTGCCGCGCTTTCGCGTTTTTGCCGGAATGGCTTTAGTAACGTAACGAGAGTGTCCGCCCAACGTACTGAACGCCTGCTGAACCTCCTGATCGCCCTGCTGAACCTCCTGATCGCCCTGCTGAACTCCCGGTTCGGTCTGCGGCGCAGCGAACTGCGGGAGAAAATCTATGCGGGCGGCGCGGCCAGCGACGCCGCTTTTGGGCGCATGTTTGAACGCGACAAGAACGACCTCCGCGACTTCGGCTTCGACGTCGAGACCGTCACCGACCTGGGCTGGAGCTCTGACGATCCCGGCACTACGCGGTACCGGATCGGCAAGGAGTCCAACCGCCTGCCGGACGTGGAGCTGACCCCGGACGAGTGGGCGGTGCTGCTGCTGGCCTCCCAGCTCTGGGAACAGGCGGCGCTGGGAACCGCGGCGAGCAACGCCCTCCGCAAGCTGCAGGCGGCAGGCGGCCTGGCCGACGTCGAACTTCCGGCCGGCGTGCAGCCGCGCATCAAGCCCGCCGGGCAGGCGTTCGAGGACCTCGTGGCCGCCATGCACGCCCAGCACGCCGTCCGCTTCCTCTACCTCGCCGGCAGCACGGGCAGGGAAGAGGAACGGATCGTAGAACCGTGGGGCCTGGGCAGCCGCTTCGGCCAGTGGTACCTCGTGGGCTTTGACCGGGGTCGCGGCGCCAAGCGCTTTTTCCGCCTGTCGCGCTTCACGTCGGCGGTGACAATTCTTGACCGGGAGGCCTTCACGCCGCCGGCCGGCTTCAACGTCCGGGCCGAGCTCAACACCCTTCCCGAGCTTCCGGTCAGCGACGCCGTCGTGGACGTCCACCCCGGCAAGCTGCTGGGGCTGCGCAAACGGGCCGCCGCTGCTGTGCCGCCCTCGGACGCCAACGGGAAGTCCGACGGCGGCTGGGACCGGCTGACCGTTCCCTACCGTGACGCTGAGGTGCTTGGCGAGGAGCTGGCCTCCTACGGACCACACGTCAGGGTGGTGGCCCCCGCGGAGCTTTCCGCGGCGGTGCAGCGCCGCCTCGCGAACGCCGCAGCGTTCCTTGCCACCCCCGTGCCGCCATACTCCTTCGCGCACGCCGGCACGGGAAAACGGACCCGCAAGCGTACGTCGGAGGACCAGCTCAAGCGGATGCTGCAACTGGTCCCGTTCCTGGTCCGCAACCAGGGCCTGCCCATCGACGAGGTCGCGGAACGGTTCGGGGTGACCCGCCAGGAGCTGGAGGGCGATCTTCTGATCCTGATCTGTTCCGGCCTGCCGCAGGGGTACCCGGACGAACTGCTGGACATCCAGTGGGAGGAAGGCCACGTTTTCATCAGCCAGTCCATGGAGCTGAACCGGCCGGTCCGCTTCACCGTGGACGAGGCCTGCGCGCTGCTCACGGGCCTCGAGACCCTGAACGGCCTGCCGGAACTGGCCGAGGGAAGTGCCCTGGAATCGGTGACGCTCAAGCTGATGGCTGCCGCGGGGGAGGAGGGGCTCCGGGCCGCAGCCCTGTCCGGGCCGGAGGTGGGACCCGGCAACTCGGCCAACCTGGAGGTCATCCGCGACGCGATTGCATCAGGATCCCAGCTGCACCTCGTCTACCTGTCCGCACAGCAGGACACCCTGTCGGAGCGGGACGTGGATCCCCTCCGGCTCTATTCCCTGGACAACACCTGGTACTTCGAGGCCTACTGCCACTCGGCGGCCGGATTGAGGAATTTCCGGCTGGACCGGATCGAGGACCTGGCCCCGAACGGGAATCCCGTCTCGTCCGGGATAAAGCCCGACGGCGGGTTCCCGGCAAAGCTGTTCACCCCCAACGACGACGACACCCTGGTCACTGTCCACCTCACTGCCCGCGGCTCCGGGCTCGCGGACGACTACTACGCCGAGCGGACGGCCCCGCTTGAGGACGGCGGCGTGGTGGCCGAGATCCGGTTCGGCAACACCTCATGGCTGCCCATGTTCGTGGCCCAGCACGGCGGAACGGCACGGATCCTGGAACCCGAGGTGTTGGCCCGAGGCTCCCGGGACTGGATCGAAGCGGCCCTGGCCCAGTACGACAACGGCTAGACTACTCAGCATGCCTTGGTGGTCCTGGATCCTTGTTTGGGTGGCACTTGTGTCGCTGTCGCTGCTGTTCTTCGTCGTCATGGGTGTCCGCCTGTTCCGCCAGTTCATGGCAACAGTCAAGGAGCTCGGTGAAGCCGGCGACAAGCTGACCCGGATTCCGGTGCCTGCGGCGGTATCCGCTGGTACCGATGCGGCGCCTGATGCGAACGTCATCGGGGTTCCGCCGGGTATGGCTCCTTTTGCCCCGCCCCACCAGATGCGCCATGATTACCACGCATCCAAGGAGGCCCGCAGGGAAGCCCGCCGCCAGCGCCGGGTCCGCCGGAAGGCCGAACGGGGCCAGCCCCAGTCGCTGCGCGACATCGAATTCAGATAAACGTAGGATGTTACTAAACGAAAGGAACACCCACCATGAGGCTTGAAGGCTGGCATCTCATCATCATCATCGTCCTGGCTTTGGTGCTCTTCGCTGCACCGAAGCTTCCCGGCATGGCCCGGAGCCTCGGCCAGTCGATGCGTATTTTCAAGTCGGAAGTCCGCGAAATGAAGAAGGACGGGGCCCCGGAAGCCAAGGACGGCTCAGACCCCGTCGAAGGCACCGTCGTCAACCACCCGCGTTCCTCCGCTACGGATAACCGTCCTGCAGACGGCAACGACGTTCCGCCCCCCAACCGCGCCTAAAGTTACGTGGCACTAACCATGAGTCGTCGCTCCAATCCTGAGGGACGGATGGCTCTTCTTGACCATCTGCGCGAACTCAGGAACAGGCTGTTCAAGTCCGCCATTGCCGTTGTGCTCGCCACCGTTGCGGGCTTCGTGGTCTACCAACCCATGCTTGCTGCCCTGATCAAGCCGATCAAGGACCTGAACAACAACGCCGGCCGGCAGGCCTCGCTCAACTTCGACGGCGTGGCGAGCTCCTTCGACCTCATGATCCAGGTGTCAGTCTTCCTGGGCGTCATCCTGGCCAGCCCGGTCTGGCTGTACCAGCTCTGGGCGTTCATCGTCCCCGGCCTGCACAAGAAGGAACGCCGGCTGGCGCTGTCCTTCGTTGCTGCTGCAGTGCCCCTCTTCGTCGGCGGCGTGGCGATGGCCTGGCTCGTCCTGCCCAACGCAGTCCGGGTTCTCACTGACTTCACGCCCGCCGGCGGGTCCAATTACATCAGCGCGCAGGTCTACCTGTCCTTCGTGCTGCGGCTGCTGCTCGCCTTCGGCATTGCCTTCCTTCTCCCCGTTGTCCTTGTCGGGCTGAACATGGCCGGCATCCTCCGCGGGGAGCAGCTCCTGAAGAGCTGGCGCATCACCGTGTTCCTGGTCTGCCTGTTCGCCGCCATGGCCGCCCCCGGCGGCGACGCGATGAGCATGTTCTACCTTGCCGGCCCCATGCTCCTGCTCTTCTTCCTGGCAATCGGCCTGTGCGTGCTGAACGACCGGCGCCGTGCCCGCCGGGCCGAGAAGCGGGCCGCTGAGACCGAAGCCACAGCCGATATCGCCACCCCGAGCAGTGAGCTGAAGAATCTCTAGTCGCCCCACCATTAGGCTTGAGGCATGTCCACCACCACTCCGTCGCCCTCCGAACGGTACCGTGCCAGCGCCGAACGGGCCGCGGAAGCCAAAACCCACCTGGGCGCGTTTGCCCAGACACTCAGCTTTGAACTGGACGAGTTCCAGCGGCAGGCGTGCAAGTCCCTCCAGGAGGGCCGCGGGGTACTGGTGGCCGCGCCCACCGGCGCCGGCAAGACCATCGTGGGCGAGTTCGCCGTCTACCTCGCTCTCCAGCGTGGACTAAAAGCCTTCTACACCACGCCCATCAAGGCGCTCAGCAACCAGAAATTCACCGAGCTGACGGAGAAATACGGCGAGGAGAACGTCGGACTGCTAACCGGCGATACCAGCATCAACGGCGACGCACCCGTGGTGGTCATGACCACCGAGGTTCTGCGCAACATGCTCTACGCCGACTCCGACACCCTGTTCGACCTGGGTTTTGTGGTCATGGACGAGGTCCACTACCTGGCCGACCGCTTTCGCGGCGCTGTCTGGGAGGAAGTGATCATCCACCTCCCCAGCGAGGTGCAGGTCGCGTCCCTGAGCGCCACCGTGTCCAACGCCGAGGAATTCGGCGCCTGGCTGGACACTGTCCGCGGGGACACCGACGTCATCGTCTCCGAACACCGGCCTGTTCCGCTCTGGCAGCACGTCATGGTGGGCCGGGACATCGTGGATCTTTTCGCGGGCGAGACCACCTTCGACGAAATCGCCCCGGCCGGCAACCCGGCCGCTGCCGCCGCCCTGCCCTCGGCGCCCTCGGCCGACGATGCCGGCACGCATGGCTTCGAGGTAAACCCGGAATTGCTGACCCTGTCCCGGTCCGAAAGCCAGCTCAACTTCCAGGGCCGCTTCGGCCACGGAGGCCGGAGCCAGCGGCGGCAGCAGCGCCAGCGCTACGGCGACCGGCCCCAGCAGGAGACCCGGACCGCGGTGCGCAGGGCCAGCCGTCCGCAGGTCATTGCCAGCCTGGACCGGCAGGACCTGCTGCCCGCGATCACCTTCATCTTTTCCCGGGCCGGGTGCGACGCCGCCGTTTCCCAGTGCGTGGCCTCTGGCCTGTGGCTCACCACCGAGCGCGAGCAGCGCATCATCGCCCAGCGCGTGGACGAGGCCGGCCAGGACATTCCGTCCGACGACCTCGAAGTGCTGGGCTTCTGGAACTGGCGCGACGGCCTGCTGCGCGGCATCGCAGCCCACCACGCCGGCATGCTTCCCACGTTCAAGGAAGTGGTTGAGAAGCTCTTTGCCGACGGCCTGGTGAAGGCGGTATTCGCCACGGAGACGCTGGCCCTCGGGGTCAACATGCCGGCCCGTTCGGTGGTGCTGGAGAAACTGGACAAGTTCAACGGCGAAGCCCACGTGGACATCACGGCAGGGGAGTACACGCAGCTCACCGGCAGGGCGGGCCGGCGCGGCATCGACGTCGAAGGCCATGCCGTGGTCCTGTGGCAGCCGGGCACGGATCCGGCCGCGGTGGCCGGCCTTGCCTCCCGCCGGACGTATCCGCTCAATTCCAGCTTCCAGCCCACCTACAACATGAGCATCAACCTGCTCGCCCAGTTCGGCCGGCCGCGGGCCCGCGAAATCCTGGAGTCCTCCTTCGCCCAGTTCCAGGCTGACCGCTCGGTGGTGGGGCTGGCCCGGCAGGTGCGCAGCCGCGAGGAATCCCTGGCCGGCTACGCCAAGTCGATGACGTGCCATCTGGGCGACTTCACCGAATACGCCCGGCTGCGGCGGGAACTGTCCGACGCCGAGAATTTCAGTTCGCGGAGCAAGTCCAGGGCACGCAAATCGGTCAACGAGGACTCGCTGAGCCGGCTCCTGCCGGGCGATGTGGTGGATGTTCCGGCCGGCAGGGCGCCCGGATTCGCCGTGGTCCTCAGCTCGGACCACAGCTCCCGCGAACCGCGGCCCGCCGTGCTGACGCTGGAAAGCCAGCTGCGCCGGATCGGCGTCGATGACCTTGAGGGCCCTATCGCGCCGCTGACCCGGATCAGGATTCCCAAGTCCTTCAACGCCAAGGTCCCCAAGTCCCGGCGCGATCTGGCCTCATCGGTCCGGAACGCGCTGCGGGAGAACCGGCCGCCGTCGAGGGGAAGCAGCCGCAACAACGACTTCGGCCTTGGCTCTGCCCTGCAAAACCAGGAAAAGAAGATCGCGGACCTGCGGCGCGCCCTGCGCGCCCACCCCTGCCATGGCTGCAGTGAACGCGAGGACCATGCCCGGTGGTCCGAACGCTGGTGGAAGCTGCGCAAGGAAACCGACGGTCTGGTCCGCCAGATCCAGGGCCGCACCAACACCATCGCCAAAACATTCGACCGCGTTTGCGATGTCCTGTCCGTCTACGGCTACCTTGAGGCCGCCGAGGAGGGGCAGCAGGGCATCAGCACGGACGGCCAGCGGCTGCGCCGGATCTACGGCGAAAAGGACCTGCTGATTTCACAGGCACTTCGGCAGGGCGCGTTCGGCGACCTCGATGCCGTGGAGGTGGCCGCGTTCGCCAGCGTGCTGGTGTACCAGGCAAAACGTGAGGACCGCGGCCTGCGGCCCCGCATGCCCAGCGTCTCGCTCGAGACCGCAGTGGACATCGTGGTGCGCGAGTGGTCGGCGCTGGAGGACGTAGAGGAGCAGAACAAGCTCCCGCTCACCGGTGAACCGGAGCTCGGGCTGATCTGGCCGATGTACAAGTGGGCCCGCGGCCGGCACCTGCAGGAAGTGCTCAACGGCACTGACCTGGCCGCCGGCGACTTCGTGCGGTGGACCAAGCAAGTGATCGACCTGCTCGACCAGCTGGCCAAGATTCCCGGGCTGGACCCCCGCCTGGCCAGGCTCTGCGCCGAGGCCATCAGGCTGATCCGGCGCGGCGTCGTCGCCTACTCCACCGTGGGCTGAACGCCATACTCCCGCCCGGCACAGCGGGCTTATTTCCGTTTGAACACCCGTACTGAACACTCCAAGGAGCGCCGCCATGGCCGATGCCACCTCCCGCCAGCAGGATGGAACCGAACCGTCAAAGGTCACCCTGTACCGCAACGGTTCCGTTTACACGGCCGCTGATCCCTTCGCCACGGCCATGCTCGTGGACGGTGGAACCATCGCGTGGGTCGGCTCGGAACAGGCTGCCACCTCGATCGCCGACAGCTCCATGGACATCGTCGACCTGGGCGGCGCCCTCGTCGCCCCGGGGTTCGTCGATTCCCACGCCCACCTGACGGAAACCGGCATCGCGCTTGACTCGCTGCAGCTGGGCGGTGTGCGGTCTGCCCGCGAACTGCTGGACGCCGTCGCGGCCTCGGGCGGGACCGGCGCAGTGCTGGGCCACGGCTGGGATGACTCCCGCTGGGAGGATCCCACCCTCCCGGACGCCGAAGAACTGGAGCGGGCTGCCGCCGGCCGTCCGGTGTATCTTTCCCGGGTTGATGTGCATTCAGCCCTCGTCTCGCCGTCACTCGTGGCCAGTGCCGGGCTGGCGGACCTGGACGGCTACGCGCCGGATGGCCACGTCAGGCGCCAGGCGCACAGTGCCGCCCGGCAGGCCACCCGCCGGCTGCCGGCCGGTGCGCTGCAGGAATACCAGCGGCGCGCACTGGATGAGGCTGCAGCCAACGGGTACGTGGCGCTGGCCGAGATGGGTGCACCGAAGATCAGCAGTATCGAGGACCTCCGGCTGGCTGCCGGATGGAATGACGCGGCAGGCTCCCGCCCGGCGCCGGAGGTGCTGCCGTACTGGGGCCAACTGACACCGGCTGCGGCCGACGCGGAGGCGCTGCTTGCCGAGCTGGGGGTCCGGGTCCGCGGACTTGCCGGTGACCTGAACATCGACGGATCGATCGGGTCCCGCACCGCATCCCTGCGGCAACCCTACGACGACGCCCCCGACGAGACCGGCACCACGTACCTTTCCGTGTCCGAGGCGGCAGCCCACCTGGCGGCCTGCTCGGTACTGGGCATCCAGGGTGGATTCCACGTCATTGGCGACGCCGGCCTCGATGCCGCCCTGCAGGCCCTCGAGGAAGCTGCAGCCGAGGTGGGGGAGCAACGGGTCCGGGCCGCCGGCCACCGCTTCGAGCACGTCGAAATGGCCGACGCCGACGCCATCGCCCGCCTGGCAAAGTACTCCGTGACTGTCAGCGCCCAACCCGCCTTTGACGCGGCATGGGGCGGTCCCGGGCGGCTGTACGAGCAGCGCCTCGGATCCCGCAGCCGGGGCATGAACCCGTTCGCCTCCTTCTATTCGGCAGGCGTCCCCATCTGCTTCGGCAGCGACACCCCGGTCACGCCGCTGCGTCCCTGGTCCAGCGTGCGGGCCTGCCTCGAGCACCACGACGCCGGCCAGAGGGTCTCCGCCCGTGCGGCCTTCCTCGGCCACACGCGTGCCGGCTGGCGCGCCGCCCGTTACGAAAACCCGCTGGCCGGCCAGCTGGTGCCCGGCGCACCCGCAACCTTCGCCGTCTGGGAGGTGGATGAGCTCATGGTCCAGGTGGCCGACAACAGGGTCCAGTCCTGGAGCACAGATCCCCGCGCCCGTACGCCGCTGCTGCCCGCCCTGGACACCGGCACGGATCCGCGGTGCCTTCAGACGGTGCGGAACGGGCTGGAGCTGTTCTCCGCCGAGACCCTCCGCGGGTAACCTGCGGCGGGCTTAATCCGGCGACACATGGGGCCACGGACCCGCCACAATGACGGCCGGGGAGCAACGCAAATACGCCTTTGACCTGCGGCGATACATGAACGGGCAGGTCAGGGGGCTGTTGACAGCCCCCCGCCAGTCCGTAGCATGGTGCTTCCGGGGGCGGGTCCACAGCGCAGCAGAAAACAGTTCCTCCATCCGCGTATCGCGGCCTCAGGAACTGGCCCGTAGCGCAATGGACCCGCCCGTGGCGGAGCTGGATTGCCTGCGTGTGCGGAGGCGCCCCGCGGGGCCCGTATAATTGGGAGTTGCGCTTTACGAGCCGGCTTTCCCGCCGGGCTCCCGCGTGCTGACCGCTCCCATCCAGGAAAGGCCTCCCTGTGCGTGTCCTCACCATCATCCCCACCTACAACGAGCTGGAGTCGCTCCCCAAGACGCTGGGACGCCTGCGCGCCGCGGTGCCCGCGTCCGACGTCCTCGTTGTGGACGACAACAGCCCGGACGGCACCGGACAGCTGGCGGACAGCATCGCTGCCGGGGACAACCAGGTCCACGTCCTGCACCGGAAGGGCAAGGAAGGCTTGGGCGCCGCCTACATTGCAGGTTTCAAGTGGGGCCTGGATGCCGGCTACGACGTCCTCGTGGAGATGGACGCCGACGGATCGCACCAGCCCGAACAACTGCCCTCCCTCCTGGAGGCCGTGGACCAGGGCGCTGACCTGGCCATGGGTTCCCGCTGGGTAAAGGGCGGCAGCGTTGTGAACTGGCCGCTGTACCGCCAGGCCATTTCCCGGACCGGCAGCACGTATGCGCGCATCATGCTCGGGCTCAAGATCAAGGACGTGACCGGCGGTTACCGGGCGTTCCGCCGCACCACGCTGGAAAAGCTCAACCTGGACCAGGTCGATTCGGTGGGCTACGGCTTCCAGGTGGACCTCGCATGGCGCGTCGCCAAGATGGGGCTGAACATCGTGGAGCGGCCCATCACCTTCGTGGAGCGTGAACTGGGCGCCTCCAAGATGAGTGGCAACATCGTGGTTGAGGCCATGATCAATGTGACAAAGTGGGGGCTGACCGCCCGCTGGAAGAAGCTGACCGGCAGGAACCCGCGCGGCTAGCGGGCGCGCCCGCCGGCACAACGACGGCTTAACGAAAAGGCCGGATCCGCTGCAACCATGAGGTGCAGCGGATCCGGCCTTTTCGGCTATATAAGCGCCTGCCAGCTTCTAACTGGGCTTAGGCTGAACGCCGTTCGCCGCGACGCTCGCGCAGAATGGTAAGGCGGTCTTCGAGGATCTGCTCCAGCTCGGGAAGCGAGCGGCGCTCGAGCAGCATGTCCCAGTGCGTGCGAACTGCCTTCTCGTTGCTGGTGTCCGGGCGTTCGCCATCAACGAGCAGCGCTTCCTTGCCGGTCTTGGAAACCCAGACAGGGGGAATTTCGGCTTCGGAGGAAAAGGTTACAAAAACCTGTTCGCCATCCTCGCACCGGTACTCAACCCGCTGACGCGGAGCCGGCTCCACGCCGGATTCGGTCTCCATGCTTTGGGCGCCAAGACGCATGCCCCGCAGGCTGCGATCGCTCATGATTTCTCCCTCTAATCGGTTCGCGGAGCGGACCCCGCGCTAGTCGGAAGCCCCAAAAGGGGTGCCTCCGGACTACGGTGTGGTTCACGTAGCATCACTAGGTGAAACGCTTCGCCAAGCATTGTTGTTCCGCACGGACTGATCCGGCCGGACAAATATCCCATTATACGGATTCCGGCAGGGCGCAGCAATCTGGGCTGGCGCAGAATACAAACGGGAGACAGGCCGTTGGGGCCTGCCTCCCGTTTGCTGAGGTGCCTTGAAAAGCTAGGACTGGGTCCTGGCCTCACTGCCCTGGCCGCCGTCCTGCCCGCCTTCCTGGCCGCCGAACAGGCCGCCGGAGCGGGGATCGGGGTTAGTTCCGCCCAAGGCGCTGCCAATACCCTTCAGCGCCTCGCCGACTTCACTGGGGATGATCCACAGCTTGTTGGAGGAACCTTCCGCGAGCTTGGGCAGTGTCTGCAGGTACTGGTACGCCAACAGTTTCTGGTCCGGGTTGCCCTTGTGGATGGCGTCGAACACCTTCTGGATGGCCTGCGACTCGCCGTCGGCACGCAGGATGGCAGCCTTGGCGTCACCCTCGGCCTTGAGGATGGCAGCCTGCCGCTGCCCTTCCGCGGTCAGGATCTGGGACTGCTTGGTTCCCTCGGCGGTCAGGATCGCAGCGCGGCGGTCGCGTTCGGCCCTCATCTGCTTCTCCATCGAATCCTGGATGGAGTGCGGCGGGTCGATAGCCTTCAGCTCCACCCGGGAAACGCGGATGCCCCAGCGGCCGGTGGCCTCATCCAGGACACCGCGCAGCTGGCCGTTGATCTGGTCGCGGGAGGTCAGCGCCTCTTCCAGGTTCAGGCCGCCCACCACGTTGCGCAGGGTGGTGGTGGTCAGCTGCTCCACGGCCTGGATGTAGTTGGCGATCTCGTAGGTGGCGGCCCGCGGATCGGTGACCTGGAAGTACACCACGGTGTCAATCGACACCACGAGGTTGTCCTCGGTGATCACGGGCTGCGGCGGGAAGGACACCACCTGCTCACGAAGGTCCAGCAGCGGCAGGAGCCGGTCAACAAAGGGAATGAGGAGGGTCAGTCCGGGGTTGAGCGTCCGCTGGTATTTCCCCAGCCGTTCCACGACGCCGGCCCGGGCCTGCGGCACGATCCGAACCGAGCGGACCAGCACGATGATGACGAAAATGATCAGAACCACCATCACGAACGTGAGTGCGATTCCTCCTGGGCTATCCATACTTCTCCTTTGTCCCCAACTTTCAGTGAAGCTCTAACCTGGCGAAAACTCGCCGCAATCTGCCGCCCCGCCGCGGCGGGAGCAGAAACCTTGGAGGGAGCCGCCTACTGGACGGCGGTCTCAGCCTGAGGTGAGACGACCGCCGTCGCGCCTTCAATGGCGGAGACGACTACGCGCTGGCCCTCGGGAAGGACGCCGGACTGCGAACGCGCGCTCCAGATGTCGCCGCCGATTTTCACGCGTCCGCCCGTGGCCGTCACTGCCTCCAGGACGAGCGCCGATTCGCCGATCAGGCGGTCGATGTTGGTGCGCTGTTCCGGCGGCCCCTTATGCAGGTGCTTGAGTGTCACCGGCCGGACAAAAGCGATCATGAGCAGCGATACGACGCAGAACACCACGATCTGAAGCCACAGGTCCGCGCCGGCGAAGTCGGCCACCACGCCGGCCAGGGCACCTCCGCCCAGCATGATGAAAAACAGATCAAGGGTCAGCATCTCCACGGCGGCGAACACCAGGAAGAGGGTGAGCCACAGCGCCCACCAGTTTTGGCCAAGCCATTCAAACATCGCGTTCCCCCTTGATCCCGAGGGCTGCGGGGCAGACCCTCAGTAACTTTCTTCCATCGTAGACCGAAGCACGGGCGCCCGGCAGGGGAATGGCAGCCAGCGCAGGAACGTGGCCAAGCCGTTACGGAACGGGGGTTTCCGAGGGGACGAAGATGCTGATCCGGAACCGTGCGGAGACGTCGGTAACTGGCGGAAGGCCTGCAAGCCTTTCGGTCATCGCGGCGCGGTCGGTGTGGTGGCCGGCCGGGCCCATGAGCGCCAGGTTGGCCACGTCCCCCGGGGACAGCGACAGGACCACGTCGATGTCCTGTGCCGACAGCGGCGAGAAGCGGCCGGCGAGCGCCTCGGCCAGTCGCTCGTCCTTAACGGGATCGATGCCCAGCAGTCCGGCCCGGCTGGCGACTTCCCCGAGATGCCCGGCACGCGGCGTCACCACGATGAGCCTGCCGGAGGGTTTGAGCACGCGGGCAAACTCGGAAGCGTTGCGGGGCGCGAACACCACGGTGATGACGTCGACAGCGTCGTCGGGCAGGGGCAACGGCTGCCATACGTCGCCCACCAGGTTGATGGCCTCCGGGTTCAGCCTGGCGGCGCGGCGCAGGGCGAACTTGGAGATATCCAGCCCGACGGCGGCCACCCCGCCGCCGCCGTCCGAAGAACCGCCGTCCGAAGAACCGCCGTCCGAAGAACCGCCGTCCAAAGAACTGCTGTTCAGGTAATCAAGGATCACCCGCAGGTAGTGCCCCGTCCCCGTTCCGGAGTCCAGCACCATCGGAGCGGGGCCAGCCAGGGCCGGCGCGGCCGCGCGTGCCAGTGCTTCGGCCAAGGGCCGGTAGTGGCCGGCGTCGAGGAAGGCTGCCCGGGCAGCCACCATCTCCGCGGTGTCCGACTCGAAGGCGGTTCCCTTCCCCACCAGCAGGTTGAAGTACCCCTGCCGGGCGGCGTCGAAGCTGTGCCGCTCCCGGCATGCCAGCCCCCGGACCCGGCCTGCGCCGCCGTCGTGGACGGGCCGGAGATCCTGGCGGCAGACGGGGCAAAGAAGAACGGGCAGGCGCGAGAGCATGAGGACAATCCTAGGGCAGGCGTTTTCCGCTCCTGCCGTTCCGCGCCGTTGCCCGACCCGCTAGGCTCACGTGGGTGAAGCCTGAACATTTGCCGCTGCTCAATTCCGTCTCCGCCCCCGCCGTCCTCCCGGACGGCACCAGGGCCGTCGTGTCCGTTGTCCGGCCGGACTTTGGCGCCGACTCCTATGTTGGCCAGCTGTGGAGTGTGCCGCGGGACCCGGAAAAGCTTCCCCGGCGCGTAACCCGGGGGTTCCGCGACACCGCGCCCGCTTTTTCGCCGGACGGCCGGGTGCTGGCCTTCCTCCGCGCTGCCCCTGGCGGCAAGCCCCAGCTCCACGTGGTGGAGGCCGCCGGCGGGGAGCCGCAGGCCCTGACCGACAGGAAGATGGGCGTCAGCTCCTTCGCATGGTCGCCGGATTCCACCCGGATCGTCTTCGCTTCCAGGGAACCGGACGAGGGCCGCTACGGAACGCTCGACGGCGTCGCGTCAGATGCCGAGGACGCCCGGCTGATCAGTGATTACAAGTACCGGATGAACGGCGTGGGCTACACGCGGGACAAGCCGCAGCAGCTGTTCCTGCTCGATGTTCCGGAACTGGGCGGCGAACCCTGGGTTAAGCCGGTGGGCCGCGGCGCCAGGCCGGGCAGCAATGGGAACGGCAAGGACAACAGCGCGGGCGGGCACTCCGGTGCGTCCGGCGAGGATTCCGGCGGGTTCCCGGAGGCACGCCGGCTCACGACGGCGGCAACCGACCACACCGGCGCCACCTTCAGCAGCGACGGCAGTGCCATCTACTTCGTGGCGGCCCTCCACGAGGGCGCGGACCAGGATCTCGTCACGGGGATCTACCGCGTGATGGCCGGCGGCGGTGCACCGGCTTTGGTGCCGGTCCCCAATCTGGGTGCCCAGACCGTTTTCGACGTCCGGGAGTCGGCCGACGGACGCTGGCTGTTCTTCACCTCCCAGGACCTGGGCAGCACCGGCCAGGACTTTGTTGCCAAGAACACGGTCCTCCACGTGATGCCCGCCGGCGGCGGCGACGCCACGGCCCTGAGCGATGCGGAGAACATGGACGTTGAAGCGCCCGGCAGCACGATCGGCCTGCGCGGCGGGGACAGTGCACTGGTGCTCAACACCGCCCAGGGGACGGTGGAGCTGCTCGAATTCAGCGCCACGGGAGACCATGCCCTCCTCGTTCACGGTGACAGGGTGGTCGACGGCGCGGAGGACGGTGCCGGCACGGTGTTCGTCAGCTACAGCGACGCCGCCACGGCGGGCGATGTGGGCGTCCTCGAGGATGGCCAGCTCCGCCTGCTCAGCGATTTCTCGGCTGCCCTGCGGTCCGAGGCCGGCATCATCGAACCGCAGGAAGTAACGTTCCCCGCCCCGGACGGCTACCCGGTCCACGGCTGGCTTGTGCTGCCGCCGGGGAAGGGTCCGCACCCCGTGCTCCTGAACATCCACGGCGGACCGTTCGCGCAGTACACCACCGCGTTCTTCGATGAGGCGCAGGTGTACGCAGCCGCCGGCTACGCTGTGCTCATGTGCAATCCGCGCGGCTCGGCCGGCTACGGCCAGGCGCACGGACGGAGCATCAAGGAGCGGATGGGCACAGTGGACCTGCAGGACGTGCTCGCCTTCCTGGACGGCAGCCTGGAGAAGTTCTCCTCCCTCGACGCCGGCGCCCTGGGCATCATGGGCGGCTCCTACGGCGGCTACCTCACGGCATGGACCATCAGCCAGGACCACCGGTTCCGGGCAGCCATTGTGGAGCGGGGTTTCCTGGATCCTGTGAGCTTCACGGGCTCGTCGGACATCGGCTGGTTCTTCGGCGGTGAGTACGTTGGCTCGGCAGCCGAACAGGTGGCTGCGCAAAGCCCCATGGCCACGGTGGCCGGGGTCCGGACCCCAACGCTGGTGATCCACAGCGAGGATGATCTCCGTTGCCCGGTGGAACAGGGCCAGCGGTACTTCACCGCACTGAAGCGGCAGGGCGTCGATTCGGCTTTCCTTGTGTTCCCGGGTGAGGACCACGAGCTGTCGCGCTCGGGCACTCCCCATCACCGGCGGCAGCGCTTCGAGCACATCCTTGCCTGGTGGGCAAAGTACCTGCCGACGGACAGCAACCGCGCCGGCTCAGTTCACAACAGTTCGGTCCACAACGGCCCAGTTCAAAACGGCCCAGCCTAGTCCGCTCCTGCTTCCCGGCCGGTCCCCGCGGCCGCCGGGAAGCCGAGTTCCCGGCTGGCGGTGCCGATGCCGGGTTCGGCCCAGCGCGCGGCGTATTCGCTGGTGGTGCTCAAAGACCGCAGTTCGGCACGGTCGATGTAAAGGCGGCCGTGCAGGTGGTCAGTTTCGTGCTGCACGATCCGCGCCTGCCAGCCGCTGAAGTCCTTGGTGACCTGACCGCCGTCGGGCGTTACATACTCCAACCGCACGCTTTCGGGGCGCTCAACCACAGCCTGCAGTCCGGACAGTGAGAGGCAGCCTTCGAAGAAGGCGGCCGTACCGCCGCCCAGTGGGGAGTAGGACGGATTCAGCATGGCGAAAAACTCCAGCGGCGCCCTGCCCCGGGCCGCCGCAACGGCCTCGTCGATCTCAAACTGGTCCTCGAGGACGGCCAGCTGCAGCGGAATGCCCAGTTGCGGCGCCGCCAGGCCGACGCCGGGCGCGGCATGCATGACCT
The DNA here is from genome assembly GCF_042790555.1 of Arthrobacter sp. NPDC056727. Lineage (NCBI taxonomy): Bacteria > Bacillati > Actinomycetota > Actinomycetes > Micrococcales > Micrococcaceae > Arthrobacter > Arthrobacter sp. NPDC056727. The sequence continues at coordinate 88,511 of NZ_JBHTZA010000015.1, forward strand.
TCCTCATCAGGACGATCAGCTGGCTGAGTTCGGCGGGCTCCAGCTGCCCCTCGAAGGGAGCCGCGTGCTGCCTCAGGACCGGGTGGCCGGCCTGCACGATGGGCGGCAGGGACTCCGCGGCCAGCAGTTCCTGCACGGTTTCCCGGATGCGGGCGGGGCTGTAGGACGTGGGCGGCGATGCGTGGCTCATGGGGACAGCCTAGTCACTGCATGGTGAAGCGCCGCGCCACCAGGGCATTGAACGCCGGGAGTGCTGCTGCCCAGGCGATGGCCGCGTTCCGCGGCCGCAGCAGACCGTCGGGAAGCGGCCGGCCCAGCGCCATGTTCACCTCGGCCTGGCGCTTGGCGGCAGCTGCCGCCCGGCGTCGTGTGGCGTCGAAACGCCGGAGAGCGGCAACCGAAGGCTCGTCGCGTACGACGGCGAGGACCGCCGGAAGCAGCGCTTCGGCATCCAGCCAGCCAAGGTTCATTCCCTGCCCGCCGATGGGGCTTATCTCATGCGCCGCGTCACCGATGAGCGCGGTCCGGCCGGAGGCCATTCGCACGGCCAGCCGGGAGCGGACGCTGAAGCTGCTGAGCATGCTGTTGGCGCAGGGGTCCAGCGCCATGCGCGTGCGGCGGGCAACGAGTCCGGCCAGCTGCTCCGCATCAGGGCACGCAGGCGGCTTGCCCAGCCGGACCACCCAGCGGCGTACACCGCCGGGAAGCGGGAAGGACTCCACAATGCCGTCGCCTGCCAGGAAGAGCGCGGCGTCGCTGCCGAAGGGACTGGATTCGGGGAAGTCACCCATCAGGTAGTGGTCCGGATACAGCTTCTCCGGCGCCCCGACGCCCAGCAGGGCACGCACCGTCGAGTAGGCGCCGTCGGCGCCCACCACGAAAGCGGCGGTGTAGCTGGCAGCGCCCCCCGCAGTGGTGACGCTGAGGGTGACCCGGCCGCCGTCGTCGTGCATTCCTGTCACGCGGGCGTTCCGGAGCAGCGCGCCGCTGTCCAACTCCCGGAGCCGCCGCTCCAGCACCTCCTCCGTCACGGGCTGGGGCACGGCGAGGACAAACGGATAGCGGTCGGAGACCGGGGCGAACGGCATCCGGGCGATCCGCCGGCCGCTGCTCACGGCGAAGCCCTGGCGGATGGGGACGCCCTGTGCGATCAGCTCGCGGGCGACGCCGATGCGCTCCAGGGCGGCGAGCGCCGGCGGATGGATGCCGATGGCCCTGGTGTGGGCGTTGCGTCCGCTCCGCTTTTCCAGGACCCGCACCGCGACCCCCTGCTGCAGAAGCAGCGAGCCAAGGAAGAGACCCACCGGCCCGCCGCCCACGATCAGCACATCGGTCATGCCGGGTGCCGGTAGGTGTCGTGCCGCCGGTGGCTGAGCAGGCAGTGGAAGGGGGAGTGCGGTTCCACAGTCCAGCCCGCGGGGACCACGGCGGCCAGTTCCGGAACGGTGTAGCTGCGCCTGATCGACGTCAGCCCGTCCCCGCGGATGTAGGAGCCGGTGAGCGGCAGGGCGCCTGCACTGAACAGCGCATACGCGGCCGCACTGCGCCGCAGGTCGTTGTGCAGGGCCAGGTGCCGGGCGAGTCCTGCGGAATCGTCCAGGAAGGACCGCAGTTCCGGCGCGGTCAGGTGGTGCAGCACGTGGTTGGAGATGACGACGTCGTACTGCCTGCCTTCGGCGAGCAGGTCGCCGCTGTTGGCCTGCCGGAACTCCACCCCGGGAACGGGCTTGCGGCCGGCCGCGAACCGGTAGGCCCTGGCGTCCGGGTCAATCCCGGTCACGTGCAGCGGGAATCCGTCCCTGGCTGCCCAGCGGGCGAGCGTCACGGCAAGGTCGCCGCCGCCGCAGCCGACGTCCAGCAGTGTTGCCCCGCCGGAGCCCGCCAGCTGCGGGCGAACCTTGGTGCGGTACAGCCGGTACCAGCCGGCGACCACGCGGTTGACAAGGCCGAACTGCTCGTAGGTGCGCTGCAGCCGGTCCGGGTCGCAGTCCGGCCGGTCCATGTCCTCAACGGCCGCCGTGTCCCTCGGTCCGAGAAAGCCTGGTCCGAGAAAGCCTGGTCCGAAGATGCCCTTGCCGCTGCCCGGTCCGCCGCCTGGGATCCTCACCGGATCAGGCCAGGGACGGTTCGGCCTCGCCGGTTACGGCATCGGGCTCATCCGCGGGCTGTCTTACCTTGGTGAACAGTCCGGTCTCCACGGTCAGGCCGGGGCCGAAGGCCATGGAGCAGATGCGTTCGTCCCCTTCCTGCGGCGGAAGATCCAGAATGTGCTTAAGGACGAAGAGCACCGTGGCGCTGCTCATGTTGCCGTAGTTCCGCAGCGTTTCACGCGCCGGCCGCAGCTGCTCGTCCGTGAGGTCCAGCCGGGACTGCACCTTGTCCAGGATGCTGCGGCCGCCCGGGTGGATGGCCCAGTGGGTGATGTCGCGGTAGGCGAGTTCCCGCAGCGGGGCGTCGCGTGCCAGCAACGGCTCGAGCGCGCCCACGATGTGCTCATCGATGATGTGCGGCACGTAGTTGCCGAGCACCATCTCAAAGCCCTCATCGCCGATGTTCCAGGCCATCGAGTCCTCGCCCACCGGCGTCAGGACCGTCTCGAAGTGGTCCAGCTGGAGCAGCGGCGGAGCCGGCAGGTCCTCCCGGGCCGTCACCACGGCGGCCGCCGCGCCGTCCGCGAACAGGGCCGAGCCCATGATGGTGTCCGGGTCATTGGAGGTCCGGACATGCAGCGAGCACAGTTCGGCGCACACGACGAGCACAACCGCCGTCGGGTCCGCCTCGCAGAACGATTTGGCAGCCCGAAGCGCCGGAAAGGCGGCGTAACAGCCCATGAAACCGAGGTGGTACCGCTGCACCGCAGGGTTCAGGCCCAAGGCACGGACGATCTTGTAGTCCGGCCCGGGGTTGAAGAAGCCGGTGCAGGAGACCGTGATGAGGTGGGTGATGTCCAGCGGATCGATGCCGTCGCACTTGGAAACTGCTGCGTCCGCCGCCTCGATGAAAAGCTTCGTTGCTTCTTCGGCGAAGAGGTTGTTGCGCGCCTTGGTGCTGGGGCTCCGCAGCAGGCCGGTCTCCGGATCAAAGAACTGGGGATTTTCGACGGCGGAGTCCAGCGTCAGCTCGCGCACCGCCGTGTACCGGGTATCGATGGCCGCGGAGTCAAAGCACGTGGTCACGAGCCGGGAGCCAAGGCGTGTCAGTCCCGGCTGGGCCGCGAACACGTCCCGGGCCTCACGCTGGATGAGCAGAGTCGGCGGAACTGCAGTTTCAAGAGCTCTCACATAGACCGTCATTCGTTCATTCTTAACGAGAGCGCACGGTTAAGACAATGGATTGGACTGGACAACTCCGGCAGGAGGTAGCACCATCTCGACTGTGACCAGCAAACCCGCCGCAACACAGCGCCTGGACGATCTGGCGCGCCTTCGCCGTGTCCGTGACCGCATCGACCGGGAGTACGCCCAGCCGCTGGACGTGGAGGCGCTTGCCCGCGGCGTGAACATTTCGGCCGGGCACCTGAGCCGGCAGTTCCGGGAAGCCTATGGCGAGTCACCGTACTCCTACCTGATGACGCGGCGCATCGAACGGGCCATGGCGCTCCTGCGGCGCGGCGACCTCAGCGTCACGGACGTGTGCTTCGCCGTCGGCTGTTCCTCGCTGGGCACGTTCAGCACCCGCTTCACCGAACTGGTTGGCATGCCGCCCAGCGCGTACCGGACGCAGGCGGCGGGGGAGGCGTCAGGCATCCCGCCATGCGTGGTGAAACAGGTCAGCAGACCGGTCAGGAATCGAGAAGCGGTCCTGCCCGGCCGTACCTAGACTGATCCGCATGAACCTCACCATCCACTACACATTCCTTCCGCATAACGACGCCGACGCCTCCCTGGCGTTCTACCGTGACACCCTCGGTTTCGAGCTCCGCAACGACGTTGGGTACGGCGGGATGCGCTGGCTCACCCTCGGCCCGCCTGACCAGTCGGGCACCTCCGTGGTCCTGGAACCGCCGGCCGCCGATCCTGGCATCACCGAGGACGAGCGGCGCACCATCACCGAAATGATGGCCAAGGGCACCTATGCCCGCCTGGTATTGGGGACCCCGGACCTGGACGGCACCTTCGACAAGGTGCAGGCCAGCGGCGCCGAGGTGGTCCAGGAGCCCACCGACCAGCCATACGGCGTCCGTGACTGCGCCTTCCGCGATCCGGCGGGCAACCTGATCCGCATCAACGAGGTCCGCTAGGTGTTGCTGTTGCCGCCGCCGCGCCGACGAACAAGAATCAGTCATGGTGTGTGGAACCCGGCGGCCTCCACCTGCCGTTCGCTTAAGATCAGCCTGCTATCCGCCTAACAGATGGGGACACGATGACCATAACCACCAGGACGGACACACAGTCATCCGGACAGCACACCGCCGACGGCCACGACCTGATCCGTGTGCAGGGTGCGCGCGTGAACAACCTCAAGGACGTCAGCGTCGAGATCCCCAAGCGCCGCCTGACCGTGTTCACCGGTGTCTCCGGCTCGGGCAAGAGCTCCCTGGTGTTCGGCACCATCGCCGCCGAGTCGCAACGGATGATCAACGAAACCTACAGCGCGTTCGTGCAGGGCTTCATGCCCACGCTGTCCAGGCCCGAGGTCGACGTGTTGGAAGGCCTGACCACCGCCATCATCGTCGACCAGGAGCGGATGGGCGCCAACCCGCGTTCCACCGTGGGCACCGCCACGGACGCCAACGCGATGCTGCGGATCCTTTTCAGCAGGCTGGGCCGGCCCCACATCGGCTCACCCAACGCGTACTCGTTCAACATCCCGACGGTGAAGGCCAGCGGCGCGATCACTGTGGAACGCGGCAACAAGACCAAGGCCGAGAAGGCCACGTTCAACCGGCTCGGCGGCATGTGCCCGCGCTGCGAGGGCATGGGCAACGTCAGCGACTTCGACCTCACGGCGCTGTACGACGACAGCAAGTCGCTGGGCGGGGGCGCCCTGACCATTCCCGGCTACAGCATGGACGGCTGGTACGGCCGGATCTTCAGCGGGGCCGGCTTCAACATGGACAAGCCGATCAGCAAGTTCACCAAGAAGGAGCTCCACGACCTGCTCTACAAGGAGCCGACCAAGATCAAGGTCGAGGGCATCAACCTGACCTACGAGGGCATCATCCCCAAGATCCAGAAGTCGATGCTGTCCAAGGACGTGGACGCTCTGCAGCCGCACGTGCGCGCCTTCGTGGAACGGGCCATCACCTTCACCACCTGTCCCGACTGCGGCGGCACCCGGCTCAGCCAGGAAGCGCTGTCGTCGAAGATCAAAGGGAAGAACATCGCCGACGTCTGCACCATGCAGATCACCGACCTCGCCGACTGGGTCCGCGGCCTGGACGAGCCGTCCGTGGCGCCGCTGCTCACCGGACTGCAGCACCTGCTGGATTCGTTCGCGGAGATCGGGCTGGGCTACCTCTCCCTGGACCGGCCGTCAGGCACGCTGTCCGGGGGTGAGTCGCAGCGCACGAAGATGATCCGCCACCTGGGCTCGTCCCTCACGGACGTCACCTACGTTTTCGACGAACCCACGATCGGCCTGCACCCGCACGACATCCAGCGGATGAACTCACTCCTCCTGCAGCTGCGCGACAAGGGAAACACGGTGCTCGTCGTGGAGCACAAACCGGAAAGCATCGCCATTGCGGACCACATCGTCGACCTCGGGCCGGGCGCCGGCACAGGCGGCGGCACCGTCTGCTTCGAGGGCACCGTCGACGGGCTGCGGGGGAGCGGCACCATCACGGGCCGGCACCTCGATGACCGGGCGCAGCTCAAGGATGCGGTCCGCCCCGCGTCCGGCGCCTTGGAAATCCGCGGCGCGTCAACCAACAACCTCAAGAACGTCGACGTCGACATCCCGCTCGGCGTGCTGTGCGTGCTTACCGGCGTGGCCGGCTCCGGCAAGAGCTCGCTGATCCACGGCTCGGTCGCCAAGCGCGACGGCGTGGTGGTGATCGACCAGGCCGGCATCCGCGGTTCCCGCCGCAGCAACCCCGCCACGTACACCGGACTGCTCGAACCGATCCGCAAGGCGTTTGCCAAGGCCAACGGCGTCAAGCCTGCCTTGTTCAGCTCCAACTCCGAGGGCGCCTGCCCCACGTGCAACGGCGCCGGCGTCATCTACACGGACCTGGGCGTCATGGCCACCGTCGAAACCACCTGCGAGGAGTGCGACGGCAAGCGCTTCCAGGCAGCAGTGCTGGAGTTCACCCTGGGCGGCCGCAACATCGCCGAGGTGCTGGCGATGTCGGTGGCCGAGGCAGAGGAGTTCTTCGAGGACGGCGATGCGCGCACGCCGGCGGCACACAAGATCCTCGACCGGCTCGCCGACGTCGGGCTTGGCTACCTCACTCTGGGCCAGCCGCTCACCACGCTGTCCGGCGGCGAGCGCCAGCGGCTCAAGCTGGCCGCGCAGATGGCGGACAAGGGCGAGGTCTACATCCTCGACGAACCCACCACGGGCCTGCACCTTGCTGACGTCGAAAACCTGCTCGGCCTGCTCGACCGGCTCGTTGACTCGGGCAAGTCGGTGATCGTCATCGAGCACCACCAGGCGGTCATGGCGCACGCTGACTGGATCATCGACCTGGGCCCCGGTGCGGGTCACGACGGCGGCAGGATCGTTTTCGAAGGATCGCCGGCAGATCTTGTTGCCGGCCGGTCAACGCTGACCGGCGAGCACCTCGCGGCCTACGTCGGCGCCAGCTGACAACCGGACGCGAACTGACAGACCAGCGCGAACGTACACTTGTGGCCCCAAATCCGGGCGGATTCGGGGCCACAAGTGTACGTTCGCGCCTGGTTACGCCGGCAGGACGGACAGCCCGTCGGCGACGACCCTGCCGTCGTGGATGACGGTGCGGTCAGTGCCGCGGTCCATGACGGTGCTCGTGACGGTTTCGCCGTCGACCAGGACGATATCGGCCTGGTCTCCAACGGCCAGGCCGGGCCGGTCGTCGGGGCCCGTGAGGCGCTGGACCGAGCGGTCCATGATGGAGGCGCCCCCGATGGTGGCGATCGCCGCGCAGTGCTCGATCAGGCGGTCCTTGCGCAGCCGGTGGGTGAACGCCAGCTGCCAGGTGCGGTCGAGCATGTCGCAATTGCCGTACGGGCTCCAGTAGTCCCGCTGGCCGTCCTCGCCGAGCCCCACCCGGATCCCGGCGTCGTTCATCCGGGCCAAGTCGAACTGGGTTCCGCCGCTTGCCGGGGCCACCGTCGCCCAGGCGACGTCAAGCTCGGCCATCTGCTCGATGAGACGGGCGGTAACGTCGGGGTGGACGCTGGCCAGATCGTAGGCGTGGGAGAGCGAGACGCGCCCCTGCATCCCCAGCGCGCGGGTGCGTTCGAAAATGAGTTCGGCGCTGAAGACCCCCAGGTGGCCGGGCTCGTGCAGGTGGATGTCGACGTCGGCCCCGTACTTCTCGGCCAGGCCGAAAACGATGTCCAGATGCCGCACCGGGTCCCGGTCCAGCTGGCAGGGATCAATGCCGCCGATGGTGGTGGCACCTGCCCGGAGGGCATCCTCCAGGAGGGGGACGGTGCCGTTCTCCAGCAGCAGGCCGGCTTGCGGGAAGGCCATGATCTCCACTGTTGCGGCGCGGGCGAAGCGTTCCTTGGCGGCCATGACCGCTTCGAAGCGCTCAAGCTTGCAGTCGACGTCGATCTGGGCGTAGGAACGGACGCGCGTGGTGCCCCGCGCGATCATCCGTTCCAGCGTTCCCGCCACCACCTCCGGGTAAGGGATCGGGGTGTCGCGCCAGTTCTCCCGGTCGTTGGACATCATGTTCCATACGCCGGGCGCCCCCGTGTGCTCCCGGAAGGGCAGCCCGATCCGGGTGGAATCAAGGTGGACGTGCACGTCGGTGAACGCGGGAAGTGCGATCCGGTTGCGCCCCTCCACTGCGTCAGCGGCGTTGGCGGCATTTACGACGGCGGTTCCTCCGGGGTGAAGGGCGGCTATCCGTCCCTCCCGCACCTCGACGTCCACCGCGTCCCCGCCCCACGGGCGGACATTGGTGATCAGCATGGGTTCGTTCCTTTCGGCCGTTACTGGAACTTCATGGCAACCTGGGCGATGGCTGCCGCGGCAACGAAGCTTGCCGTGAACGTTATCAGGGCGACGATGACGATCTTCCAGCTCAGTGAGCGCAGCGCCTTGACGTCCCGGCCCAGCGACATGCCGATGAGGGCAATCATGGGCAGGCCGGCGAAAAGGACGTTGATGTTCTGCGTGGCGGAGGCAATGAACGGGCCGATGGGCAGGAAGGTCGCGGAGGCCAGGGTGGCCAGCGCCAGCACCCAGATGCTGGACGGGACCGCCGGGACCAGCTTTGCAAGAACGAGCGCGACGGCGGTAAGGGCGAGGAGGATGAGCACGCCGACCACATCCAGGGGCCGGGCGGAGCCGGTGCCGAGGGCGTTGAGCAGCACGCCCACCGCGCCCGTCGCCGCAAACGCCGTAAGCCACGTCCGTGGTGTCCGAATAACAGTGGGGTCCTCCTCGATGCTGTTGACGTCCACGGTGCCTGCGCCTGGATTGTCATCCGAATCTGCTGCTTCAGCCGCCGTGCCTGGACTGTCCCCTCGGCTTCCGGCAAGCGCACGGGCCGGGGCGGCACCGCGGATGCGGCGGCCGAGGTCGTCACGTCCCCAGATGCGGGACCACATCCTGTAGAGCTTCTGGCACAACGGCAGCGCGATGAACACGCCTGCATAGAAGCCAACGATGTTGGTGACCAGATTGGACAGCGCGGCGAGGGCCATGATTTCCCCCGCCATCTCCGGATACAGGATGGACAGTGCGCCGACGCCGCCGAGCATCATGGAGGCGGACCCGAGCCCGAGGCCCAATGCGAGGGCCCGCGGGTCAAAGAACTCCAGTCCGCCGAGCAGGCCGGCCAGGAGGGAGATGAAGACGGCGCCGAAGACGCTGCCGAGCACCCACACTCCGAACACGCCGCGGTACTCCGGGGACCGCACGCCGAAGCGTTGGATGGCGAAGGCAAGGTAGGACTCACGGTCGATGGACCAGGTGGCGCCGATTGCCGTGCGCCCCAGCCCCAGCGCAACTGCCACCGGCAGGGCCAGGATGACGGTGCCCACAACGTGCCCGACTTCCTGGAGCAGAATCGCGGGGCCAATGTTGGTGAACTTCGCCAGCGACGGGCCGATTTGGCTGCCCAGGCCTGCAAGGAAGAACACGATGGACACGTCCATCAGGTGGGTGGACACGGCCCGGGCCCTTCCGCCGATAGGCCTCCATTTCTGGACGCCAAGGAATCCGCCAATGAGGACTGTCCAGAGGATGGGCATCAGGACGATCGCGGCCGGGCCAAGGTGGAACTTGTGCGTGCCGATCATGATGGCCAGGGCACACACGGCTGTCGAAATTCCAATCATGGCCAGCCAGACGGCGGGGCGTGCCCGGAATGAACGCGGCGGTGCTGCCTCCAGCGACGCGGCAGCGGAGGTGGCGGTTGAGGTGGCTGTGGTCTTCGCTTCATTGCGCATGACGCGTGCCTTTCAAAGGGGAGGTCGAAGAGGGGGAACCGGTGAAATGAGTTCAAGGAGACAGGAGGTGCTTCATCCTGTTCGGTATACCAAATGACTGTATACTCGCTCGCAGTGAGAGGCAAGTCACATTCTCCCGACGGCGGGAAAATCCTCACACCTGTGCAAGGAGGCACGCATGTTCACAAAAATCTCGGCCCGGTACGTCCTGGGCTCGGACGGCGACCAGCACGCACTCATTGAGGGCGGGGAAGTCGTCTTCGAAGGCGACTCGATCGTCTTCATGGGGCGCGACTACCGCGGGCCGGTGGACGTTGCACATGACTACGGGCAGAGCCTGGTCATGCCCGGCCTGATAGACCTCGATGCGCTTGCGGATATCGACCACCTCATTCTGGACTCGCGGCCGACCCCCGACGTTGCGGGTGGCCACCTGTGGTCAGAGGACTACTTTGCCAACCGCCGCAGGGACGTGTTCACCAGGGCAGAGCGGGCCACGGTCCGCGAGTTTGCGCTGGCACAGCTCACCTTGCACGGGATCACGACCTACATGCCGATCGCCTCTGAGATCCACAGTTCCTGGGCCGAGAGCTTCGATGAGCTGGCGGACATGACGGAAACCAGCCGCCGCATCGGGCTCCGCGGTTACCTCGGGCCGGCCTACCGGTCGGGGGTCCATGCCGCTACGGCCGACGCACGGCGTGAGGTCCTCTTCGACGAAGCTGAAGGGCTCGCAGGCCTCCGGGACGCCGAGAAGTTCCTGGACTACGCCGCCGGCCTCGCAGACCCGCTCGTGACCGGAGTTCTGCTGCCGTGCCGCATTGAGACGCTGTCCGAGCACCTCATGCGGGAGACCGCCCGTATCGCGCGCGAACGGGACGCGATCGTCCGGCTGCACTGCCTCCAGTCGCCACTCGAGGACGGACTCCTCGATCAGTCCGCCGGCCGCGGAGTTCTGGAGCTGCTGGAATCAACAGGGCTGTTCGGCACCCGCCTGCTCATTCCGCACGGTGTGGTGGTCAATGGCAAGGACCCCCGGACGCTGGCCCCGGGAGGGGCGTTGAACCTGCTGTCCAGGCACAACGTCAGCATTGTCCACTGCCCGCTGACGTCCTTCCGATACCAGAAGCAGCTTGTCTCGTTCGACCGTTTCCGCGCGGCAGGCGTCAACATCTGCCTCGGCACCGACTCCTTCCCGCCGGACCTGGTGCGGGGCATGGACGTCGGCATGCACCTTGCCCGGCTTGTTGAGGAACGGCCCGACGCCGGGAGGCTGGCGGACCTCTTCGACGCCGCCACCCTCGGTGGGGCGCGGGCACTCGGGCGGGCTGACCTGGGGCGGCTTGCCCCGGGCATGCAGGCGGACATCACGGTGGTCTCGCTGGGCCATTTTGGTGATGGCGTGGTCGAAGACCCCCTGCGCACACTGGTGCTGAACGGCACGGCGCGCCAGGTGACAGACACCTTCGTGGCGGGACGTCCCGTCGTCGTGGCGGGCACCCTGCCCGGCGTAGACCTTGGCGCCCTGCGCGCCGAGGGACAGCTGCTCTTCGACCGGATGCGGGGGGCCTATTCGGAGCGGGATTTCCGCCGCCGGCAGCCGGACCAGCTGTTCCCGCCTGTCTATCAGCGGGCCACGATCGCGTCGCCGGCCGTGTTTCGGTAATGCGGCAACTCTTGCTTTGGTATACCAAAAGCCCTACGGTGGGGACATTCGATCTTTGCTGCACCGCCGGACGACGACTGTCCGCCTCCGCAGTACACCTGACCTGACTCACCCATCAGGCCCCGCTCCAGCCGCGGGCCGCACCCTCTTTGGAGAAATCTATGTGCCTGCACGACCACACCCCGGAAGCCCCGTCCGCCGCTGCTGTCCCACGCCGCGGGATTCTTGCCGGGGCGGCCGCGCTGGCGGGAATCTCAGTTGCGAGCCTTGCCGCCCAACTCGGAGGCGCGCCCGCCGCGGAGGCAGCGGACGCCGCAACAAGCTCCAGCCGAGGGGACCGCCCCGCTTCGCCTTCGCCCCTGATGATCGAGGGCGGGACCATCGTGGACCCCAAGACGGGCCACGCGGTGGAGGACGGCGTCCTCGTCCTCGAGGGAGGAAGGGTCACCGCCGTCGGCAGCCGGACCGAAACCCGGCGTGCCGTAGCCGCACTGGCGGGCAGGGCACGCACTGTGGACGCCTCGGGCCGCTGGGTCCTTCCCGGCCTCATCGACGTGCATGTGCATGCCAATGCACTGTCCGATGCAGCCGCCATCCTGCAGGGCGGGGCGACCAGTGTCAGGAGCGGATCCACCAGCTTCTACCAGGACGTTGCCCTTGCCGCCCTGCCTGAATGGGCGGCCGGCGCGTCGCCGAGAATGAGCCCTGCAGGCCTGTTCATCTCACCCGAACTGGGGGAGTCGCTCCTGGCGGACCCGGACCTGGGGCCGCTTGCGGCCCTGCACGGGGGAGTTAACGAACCTGCGGACCTCGCCTACCTCGCGCGGGTCAACCTGAAACGTGGCGCCAAGGTGATCAAGACCCGGGCCAACCCGCGGGCTGGCCTGGCTGAGCAGGATCCACGCGAACTGGTGTACAACTACGGGCAGCTGTCCGCGGTGGTCAAGGCCGCAGGCAAGGCAGGCGTCCTCTGCCACGCCTACAGTGCGGAGGGGATCGACGGTGCGGTGCGGGCCGGCGTGCGCAGCATCGAACACGGCGTCTTCGTCACCGAGCAGACCATCGCCCGGATGGCCAGCCGCGGCACGTACTTCACGCCCACCCTGGATGCCATCACCGGCATGTCAGGCTCCTCCGACCCGATCCTCGCAGCGCGGGGCCGGGAATACACGCCGATCATTAAGGAAGCGGTGCGGGCAGCCCACGAAGCCGGCGTGACGGTCGTAGCGGGGACCGACTCCTTCGGTTCCGAGGTGACACCGATCGGCACCGAGGTGCGCCTGCTCGCCGAGGCCGGGCTTTCGCCGCTGGACGCCCTGAGGGCAGCAACGGTCAATGCCGCCGCCCTGCTGGGCTGGGGTGCGGATGCCGGGCGACTGGTCCGCGGTTCCTATGCAGACGCCGTCGTTGTGAATGCTGATCCGCTGAGCAACCCCTCGGCCCTGGAGCAGATCAGTGCCGTCGTGGCACAGGGCGTCCTGGTACGGAACAACCTCTGACCCCTACGTTCCGTCCACCCTGCCAGCCAGAAAGCCCACCCATGACCCTGATCCTCACGGCCTCCGAGCTCCAGACGCTGGCCGACATGCCCGGGACCATTACCGCCGTCGAACGCGTCTTTGCCGGCCTGAGCGGGGGCACCGCCGTCCAGCCCGCGCCGGATTCGCTCGTCCTGCCATCCTCCGACGCGAGGTTCCTTCCCATGGCGGCGCTGTCCGGCGCCGAGGAGCTCGCCTCCGTGAAGCTGCTGGCGGATATCCCGGCCAACAGGGCGTCCAACCTGCCCACGCAGCGGTCCACCATCATGCTTGTGTCCCAGATGACCGGCGAGACCCTGGCCATCCTGGACGGCAAAGTCCCCACCCGGGTCCGCACGGCGGCCGCCAGCGCCGTCGCGACGAAGCTCCTGGCAAGGCCCGGCAGCACCACGCTGGGCCTGGTGGGGGCAGGGGCCCTGGCCGTGGCACATGTGGAGGCCATGCTGGCCGTGCTGCCCGTTGAAAACGTCTTGGTGTGGTCCCGTTCGGCAGACACCGTCGACGCCTTCTGCAACGAAATTTCCCGGTACGGGCTCAACATGACGCGCACTGCCGGCGTTCGTGAAGTCGTGGAAGGCGCCGACGTACTGTGCACCCTCACGCCGGCTGTAGAGCCGCTGGTCAAGGGGGAGTGGTTCCGGCCCGGACTGCACGTCAACGCCGTCGGAGCCCGCCCCCGGCCGGACCACCGGGAAATCGACTCGGCGGGCATGGTGCGGGCGCGGGTCTTCGTGGACAGCCTCGCCACGGCAAAGGCAAAGTCCGGCGGGCTGATCATCCCGGTGGCAGAAGGCGCGATGAGTTTCGACGACGTGCAGGCCGAACTTGGTGACGTGGCGGCCGGGACAAAAGCAGGGCGCCTGGGGGATGAGGACGTAACCTTGTTCAACTCAGTGGGTATCGGTCTGCAGGATCTGGCCATTGGCCGGCTCCTGTATGACGCAGCGCTCATCGAGGGGATCGGCACCCATGTGGAGTTGAACAACTGAGGCGGGCGGGATGACGACGCCGGGAACAGCGGGAGGCACCAATGACAGTCCAGGCGGAATCTCCCGCGTCCTCGGCAGACGCCACCCGGGCACGGATCCGCGAGCTGATCATCTCAGGTGAGTTTGCGCCGGGATCCCGGCTTAGGGAACGCGAGCTGTCCCAGGCCCTGGATGTCTCGCGCGTACCCGTCCGGGAAGCCCTGCAGCAGCTGGAAGCTGAAGGCTTCATCGACACATCGCCACGCCGTGGGGCCACCGTGAAACAGATCACGCTGCGGGACGTCAACGAACTCTTTGACGTCCGCTTGAGCCTTGAAGTCCTGGCCGCGCGCCTGGCGGCACAGGCCGCGGCGCGCGGCGGTTCCTCGTCGCGCCTGCGGCAGATGATGGACCAGGCAGAAGAGGCAACCCTGAGCCATGACGATGCACAGATACCGCTCCTCAACACGGCACTGCATGCGGAGATCGTGTCGATGGGCGGCAACTCGCTGCTGGAGTATTCCATGAAGCCGCTGCTGGGCAGGATGCAGTGGCTTTTCACCCTGACCGGGCACCGTGATCCGCAGGTACAGTGCGCGGAACACCTAAGCCTTTGCCAGGCCATCTACGACGGCAAGGCGGAGCTGGCAGCGGCGCTGGCTTTCGCGCACGTCGAGCTGGGGCGGGCACCCTCGCTCCAGGGCCTGGCCGGACGCCTGCCTGAGGGTTGAGCCGAGCGCTGTAGAGGCCTGCACACACGAGGCGGGGTGACGTTATGTCAAGTGAACCCGAAGTGAGCGCCGTTTCGAGGGCAGTTCGTTTTGCGCGGGTTGGAGACTGTCCTGACGGCGTTCCGGGCAGGCAGCGAGTTCGCCGACGGCGGTTCCAAGGCGGTCGGCCGCAGCCACGTTGATTCTTGCGCAGTCGCTTGGCAGCAAAGCTTCGAAAACCGCGGATATGAGCGGCTTGATGCTTCCTGTGCGGTCCGTCGTCGGCGGTGGTTACCAGCCACTTCCGCCGTCGTATCAATAACGCCGATAATCAGCATTATGTAAAGTAGAAGAGTGATTATCGCATCCGATGCAAGATCACCCCTCCTCCGCCGCTACAGCGGGCATCACGCTGCTTCGACGCGAGCAAAGCGCCCCTTGTCACCGTCGTGCACCGCGGCCGGGAACGGCTTCACCACCTCAACCCAGTGCCGCTGCAGGAGATCACCTTCAGCATCAAGGAATACAAGGAGATCGTGAAGCTTTCGATCGTGCACGAAAACATTCCCACCGCCGAAGATGCCGAGGCCGCGGCCCTGGGCTGGGCTGCTGTCGGCTCCAACCTCAAGACGCTCCTCGAGACCGGGAACGTCCTGCCGCAGGCGCCCTGGGACATGCACGCACAGATACGCGATGCCCAAATGAACGCCCGGGACTAGTTATTGACCACATCCAGCAGCCGGGCCTCGACCGGACGCCGCACGGCTTGAAACTTGCGCAACGGCGCTGAAGTTTTTGGGTTGGTGCGTGCCGAGGGGCGCGTCGAATCAGCGCCGCCGCCTCTTCCGCCGGGTACGGCCCCGGTCCTGTACATCGACGTGAACGGGTTGAATGGCGCCTGGGTCGGCACCTTTCCTCGGTGCCATAGGCGTAGAGCCCGCCTTTTCCGTGACCGGACTATCCCGGCTCATCAATACCCGTGTCGGGACCGGCGACGGGCTCCTTTTGAGTTCAGCCCTCACACTCGGTGCAGTAGGCGTGACCGTCTTTCTCCCTTGCCATCTGGGAGCGGTGGCGCACCAGGAAGCAGGAGTAACAGGTGAACTCGTCGTCGCGTTGCGGAACCACCTGGACGACCAGTTCCTCTGCGACAAATTCGCCGCCCGGGATCCCGACACTGTCCATGTCATCCGCTGCGTCCAGCTCACGCACCACGCTTTGTGCGTCGGGTGCGTTGGCCGATTTGAGGGCTTCCAGGGAATCGTTCTGCGATTCCTTAACTTCGGTGCGCAGCTCGTCGTAATCAGTTGCCACTGAAATGCATCGCCTTCCTTAGTAGGGATTGTCGGATGTGCAACGTACAGTGTGACGACTTGATTCCCAGCCAGCAAGGTTTGAGACTATTTTCTCACCCACAAGTACTACGAGACGGCTGCCGCGCATCGCCCAGCGGGCGATCAGCCGATCAGGAATCGAGAAGCATTGTCCACACGCACGCCCTAACGTGTTGACCATGGAACTCACCATTCATGCAATCGCACTCCCCCACATCGACCCGGACGCCTCTGTCGCGTTCTACCGCGATGCACTCGGCTTCGAGGTCCGCCAGGACGTCGGCCGGGGCACGATGCGCTGGATCACCATCGGGCCGGCAGGCCAGCCGGACACCTCGATCCTTCTCGCCCCGCCGGCCACCGATCCAGGGATTACCGACGAGGAGCGCCGCACCATCTCTGAGATGATGGCCAAGGGCACCTACGGCTGGATCCTGTTGGCCACGCCCAACCTCGACGAGGTCTTCGAGAAGGTACAGGCCACCGACGCCGAGGTGATCCAGGAGCCCACCCTGCAGCCGTACGGCATGCGCGACTGCGCGTTCCGGGACCCTGCCGGCAACCAGATCCGCATCCAAGAGATCCGCTGATGTAAAACTCAAGCCGTGTGGAATGTAACTGCCGTGGCGCTGGACTGGGTCTTGAACGGACTCAAAACAGCAGGCGCGGATTGGCGATGGCATGGTGAAACTCGCTAGTCCTGTTCCTCAGTGCGGGCGGGACCGTCAGCGTCCTGGCCGCACCGATCGGGCAGAGGCTCGAGGCAAAAGCCCGTGGCACGGCCCGCTGGTTCCCCGTCACGCGGGACGGCCTTAGCATTGAGGTGCTGGGGCGACGGTGCCGTCACAGGCCTGGCCGGGCGTGGTGCCGCTCGCGGCCAAGTCCTTGTCACCCCGTTCTTAGTCGGAGGGCTCCCATGAGCTCGAAGAACCGCGCAGTGAGGCGGGCGGTCTTCGCCGTCGTCCTCGCCGTCACCGGCTGCACTTACACCACAGACGACACCGCACCGCCGCCACCCTCGCAGGATGCCCTTGGCCCCTTGGAGCGGCAGGTCCAGCTCTTCATGGATCAGGGCGCGGTCGCCGCGGTCGTCCAAATCCGGTGGCCCGGCGGTGAGTGGTCGAATGCCTACGGCGTGCGGGACCTGGAATCCATGACGCCTGCGCAGCCCACCGACAGGGTGGAGATCGCAAGCGTCACCAAGACCATGACGGCCGTGGCGGTGCTCAAGCTCGTGGATGACCACCTCATCGGCCTCGATGACCCTGTCAACGACGTCATTCCGGGGTTCACGGCGGCGCTTAAGCCTCCGGGCCCGATCACCGTACGGCAACTGCTCAGCCATACCTCGGGGATGCCGGAGGTCAACGACGCACTGCCGCGTGATGTTGACTTCCGCCCTTACCTCTCCCGGACGCTGACCATGGAACGGGGGCTGCAGCTGGCCGGGACCCTCCCCTGGACTGAGGCCAGTGTCGGCTCCTTCATGTACTCGAACACGAACTACCTCGCGCTGGGCCTGCTGGTCCAAACGCTGCGGCACAAGCCGTTCGCCCGCGTCATGGACGAAGAGGTCTTCGGGCCGCTCGGGCTAAAGAACACCAGCCTGGACCGCATCGATCTGCACGAGACAGGTCTTTTGCACGGCTACGTGACGCTCCGCGGTGAGCGCGTCGACACCACAGACAACAACTTCTCCGCAGGCTCCCCCGCATCCGGGGCGGTGTCGACGGTCGCGGACATGAACCTCTTCATGGCCCAGCTTTTCCAGGGGCGGGCCGTTTCGGCTGGGTCGCTGCAGGAGATGAAGACCAGCCCCGGCTTCCTGGGGTACGGGCTGGGGCTGTGGCAGCACGGTGACGGCTGCTCGTCTGCGAAGCGGCAGGAAGGCCGTGGCAACTTCTGGGATTACCAGACGATCGCGGTCAGCAGCGACGACGGCCGTTACGTCGCCGCCATGACCGTCACCACTCCTCCGATGCCCACCCAGCTTGAGGAACCGTCCAGCGGGAACAGACGGGACCTGCTGAATGGCCAGATCGAGTCAACCCTCAATGAAGCGCTGGACAGGCTCTGCCAAGCCGCCGGCTGAGCGGCGGGAACGTCACGGGGTAGACACGTCACAAATCCGGAAACTGAGCGCTGCCCCTCACCACCGCTCCCGGCACAGCAGGCTATGCCCCGCCCCCATCTCTCGACCTGGCAGCCTCCGCGGCCTTCTCCAAAGGCGCGGTCTCGCTTGCGTATGAGCGTGCGGGCGCGCCGGTCACCCGGGATTGATATCAGCCAGGCGTAACGGCGTCTGTTGTCAGATATGATCCCGGAGCATGAACGCAACGCCGAGCACCAACGGAACTGTACGGGCTGTCTTCCTTGACGTGGACGGCACCTACGCGGACTACGGCGTCGTCCCGGAGGGCCATGTGCGCGCCGTGCAGGCGGCGCGCAAGGCCGGGCACCGCGTCCTGCTGTGCACCGGGCGTCCCGTGGCCATGCTGCCCGGGAGTATCCTGGCCGCGGGTTTTGATGGCCTTGTGGCCAGTGCCGGTGCCTACGTGGAGGTGGCCGGGACCGTGCTCGTGGACCGGCGCTTCCCGGCGGACCTTGGGGCCAGGACGGTAAGGGCGCTGGACGCCCATGATGCCGTGTACATCCTGGAGTCGCAGGAAGACCTGCACGCTCCTCCGGCGGCATTGGAACGCTTGCGGGCCATCCTTGACGCCCATTTCAGTCAGGCACCTGCGGGCCCTGTGGGTGCGGCCGATATCTTCAACGCGGTGCGCCCCACACCGGACGGCACCTCAGTGCGGTTCGCCAAGGTCTCCGTGTTCGACTCCCCCGTCTCCATGGAGCACCTGGTCCGGGAGATCGGCGGTGCCATTGCCGTGGTGGCCAATTCGGTGGCCGACGAGGGGCGACACGCGGGGGAACTGTACCAGCACGGGATCAGCAAGGCCGACGGTCTCGCGGCCGTCATTGCCCACCTCGGCATTGACCGGCAGGACACGATCGCAGTGGGCGACGGCGCCAATGACCTGGAGATGATCGCCTACGCGGGCATCGGCGTCGCCATCGAAGGGTCCGCACCCGAGCTTGTGGCGATCGCGGACCACACCGCTGCGCGTCCGCGGCAGGAAGGACTCGTTGCCGCCTTCGCCGAGCTCGGCCTCATCTGATCCGGCGGTCAGTGGCTAAACACCTCTCCGGGATCCACAGTCGACGTTGCATACTCCGGCCGCCCGTGGGGCCGGTATGCCTGGATGGTGATGCCCCGCGACGTGGTCCGCGAGCTAACCAGCTCCAGCGCGATGTCCGGGCCGGAGTCGGGGAACAGCCGCGTACCCTGGCCGACGACGACGGGATAGGTCACCAGATCCAGCTGGTCCACCAGGCCGTTGGCCAGCAGCCATCGGACAAGGACACCGCTGCCCGGAACCAGCAGCCCGCCGTCGTGCTTCGCCTTCAAGTCTCCGATGGCCGCTGCGACGTCGCCATGCAGGACGGCCGTGCCCGCCCACAACGGGTCGGCAAAGCTGGCGGACACCACGTACTTGGGCCGGCTGTTCAGGGCGGCGGCAATCGGGTTGGTGCTCGGATCGGGCATCACTCCCCAGTAGGCGGCGAAGATTTCGTACGTCCGGCGGCCGAAAAGGAACGCATCCGCGCTTCCGTAAACCTGGTTGAGGTAGTCCCCCGTTTCCGCATCGACAAGCGGAATGGCCCATCCGCCGCGTTCGAAGCCCCCGCTGCGGTCCTCGTCGGGTCCACCCAAACCCTGCATCACGCCGTCCACCGAGACGTTGGTCGTTGTCGTCAGCCTCATGTCATGTCACCTCATCGATCAACGGCCGCGGACCCAACGCCGGATCCGCGCTGCATGGCTACAGACAAGCACAGGCGCAGGTCCGGTGGCTAGGATGTGCATCGTGAAGCATCGTTCCCCCGCATGGGACCCCGCCACCCGCACGTCAGAACCGTCGCCCGGTGTCTTCTTCGTCGAAGGGCCAGCGTCGAACTGGATCGTGGTCCGCGACGAAACGGGATTCATCATCATCGACGGCGGTTATCCGGCCGACCGCCCCCTGGTCCTGGAATCCATCCGCCATATTGGCCTGCGGCCGTCCGACGCCAAGGCCATGCTGATCACCCACGGCCACGTCGACCACACCGGTTCAGCCGCCTACTTCTCCGACACCTACGGAACGCCCATCCTGTGCGCCCCGGAGGAGTTGGCCCACGTGCAAGGAAAGGAAAAGCACCAGGTCACGTTCGGCCAGGTCATCGTCCGCGCCTGGCGGCCCCGCGTCTTCCGCTGGCTGGCCCATGTCATCAAGGCGGGCGCCCTCAAGGCGAAGCCCGCAACGGACGCGCAGGCCTGGAGCACCGCCACACTGGAAAACCTGCCCGGCAAGCCTGAAGCGGTCCCGCTGCCGGGACACACGCCGGGAAATGTTGCGCTCCTCCTTCCGGAAGCAGGGGCGGTAGCCGTCGGTGACTCGTTCGTCAGCGGCCACCCCCTGAGCCGGATCAACGGGCCGCAGATGCTGCATCCAATGTTCCACTCCGACCCCGGCCAGGCACTCGCGGCAACCCGACGCCTGGACGGAATGGATGCCTCGGTGGTGCTGCCGGGCCATGGCCCGGCTCTCCGGATGCCCCTGGCCGACGCCCTGGCGGCACTGCGGACCTGACCTCAGGCTGACACATCGAGCATTGTCCCGTAAAATGAATAACGTTCATTTATTCACCCGGCCACGGACGGCGGGGCGAACGCCATTCAACGTGAAGGAGCCACCGACAGTGACGCCGGGGACAATTGCCGGGAGCAGCACTCAAGATGCGCCCGGCCTGCAGGGGAAAAAGGTCAGGGTGGAAGAAGCCGGAACCGTGATCCGCGTTGGTTACGTGGAAGACGCCACGCCCTCCGGGACGCTGGTCTGGATCAGCGCCTCCGGATGTGAACCTCGGAGGCTTTACGGCTCGGCACTGGGCCAGAGCATATTCCCAGTCCCGGAATCCGACGAAGTGGGTCAGTAGTCAGCCGGCGGGGCTGGAACGGTGGTTCACCTCGGCGGTCAGCCGGTCGATCCGGTCGGCTGCGTCGTCAAGGCTCTCGATTGTTGCCCACAGGGCTGGATGTTCTTCCCGGATCTGTTCAGGCGCACGCCCTGCGGACGTGAGGGCAGCGAGATCAAAGCTCACGTTGGTTCTGGCTCCGGTCACCGCCGCCCTGAGGGCCCCAAGCGCGACGACGACATCGGCCACAAGCGCCGGGTTACCGTTGGAAGCCAGCCACTCCAGGTCCGCAATGGCCTCGATAGCGCGCTCGCCGAGCACGGCAGAAGCCTTGGCCGCGTCCACGGATGCCCGGTGTATGGCATCCTCGCGTTCGGGCCCGGGGTCCAGCCGGAAGGCCGCGCCGAAAGCCTGGGATGCCGTGGCATCCTCATCGGCCAGCCGAAGTGCAGCCTCCCGCACCAAACGCACCCGCGCATGGACCTCCTTCAGTTGCGCCCGCTGCTGCCCGTCAGCCTCCGTGTACCCCGCAACCATGGACGCCAGGGACGCTGCGATGGCAAGCATCACGCCCGCCCCGGCGCCGCCGCCCGGCGAACCAACGGACTCCGCCAAAGCCTGCGTCCAGCCGTCAACCGTCGCAGTCCGCGTCGAAACCGCCTTGGAATCATCACTCATGGCACCAGTCTGCCCCACGCGGCAGGCGGGAAAACAGAAACGGACGACGGCGGGCCGTCCCGCCGTCGTGCCCAAAGACTTTCCGGTTCCGGCACCTACCGGTACACGCGCACCCAATCAACGATCATCTGCGTTTGATTCAGGACCGTTCCGTCCGGGAACCAGTCCAGCTGGAGCGTCTGGTGCATGCCCACCGTCGGCAGGTGGCTGGGCGTCGCGTCGATGAACCACGGGACGCCGTCGATGTACCCGGTGATTCCGGTCCTGGTCCATTCAACGGCGTAGTTGTGCCACTGGGTAAGGTCGATGTTCCTGGCCGCCCTGGTCTGGTAATTGGACCGCGTACAGGCGTAGTGGAGGCTGAATTTGACGACGTTTTGATTGCCCAGTGCCTCCGCGTAGTCAACCTCGGCGCAAGTCGAGGAGTTGTTGTCATTGGGCCACAGCAGCACGACCGGATGGTATTCCACGTCCCGCACGGTGGTCCTCATCCGGGTCTCCCAGCGGCCGTACTTCTGCTGGGCGAACTTCGCGGACACCCCGCCCGTGGTGCCGTGGGAGTCGCCGGTGATGAAGAGTGCCCCGTAGATAACTTTCACCGCCTTCGGGCTGCGGATCCCGTTACCGGCATGGCCGACACTGTCGTACACCTTCCACTTCAGCGGGTTGGGTGGTCCCACATAATTGAATTCGTCACCGGCCACCACCGGACCCCAATTGCGGAGTACGGCCGTCTGGATGTTCGGCACAACGGTCGCAGCGGCTGCCCCCTCCACCTCCCCTGCAAAGAAGCCTCTGTCCAGGGAAACCGCCGCCAGATTCAACGTGACAGCAGCGATGATTGCCGTTGCCAGCCTTCGCCTCCAGAGCATGACCTCACCTCGGTTTGCAGCCTTCGCAGCGCCCCGCCCAACGCAACCTGTTCAGTACCCTGGGCACAGGCTACTGACCAGTACTTGGGAAAACCTTGAGGCCAGCGGGTGGTGGGCCGGCCGCCGGCGGGACCTAGCCGCCGTCGTAAGCCCGCTGGAGTTCGTCAATGTCCAGCTTCTGCATGCCGAGCATGGCCTGGACAGCGCGCTGGGCGCCGGCAGCGTCCGGCCCGTTGATGAGCCGGCTGAGGACCTTGGGTACTATCTGCCACGAGACGCCGTACCTGTCCTTGAGCCAGCCGCACTGGCTCCCGCTCCCGCCGTCCGTCAGGGAGTTCCAGTAGCGGTCGACCTCTTCCTGCGAGGCACAGTCGACCACGAAGGACACCGCCTCGTTAAAGGAGAAGGCCGGGCCACCGTTCAGGGCCTGGAAAACCTGGCCCTCGATTTCGAATTCGACGACGACGGCCTGGCCGGCCGGCCCTGGACCGCCCTCGCCGAAGCGCGAGACATTCGTGATCGAGGAATTGTCGAAGACGGACACATAGTATCCGGCCGCTTCTTCTGCCTGGTTGTCAAACCACAGGCAGGGCGTGATCTTCTGCATGCCGGTTCCCTCCTCTGTGAGGCCGGATCCCCCCTTGGCGAGCACGGGCATCCCGACGCCGACTGCGTATTCCGCCCTGAGACTAGTCCCGCGGAGTGCCGGGCACAATGGTTCCGTCGTCGAACGCGTGGCTCACCAGCCCGACGGTGTTCCCTTCGCTGTCCCTGATAAACGCCATCCATTCGTCCGTGCCCGCGGGGCCGAGCCGTGCATCATCATGGTGGAAGATCACATGCGGGGCGCCCACCACCTCCACTCCCCTCGCCTCCAGCTCCGCCACGTGCTGCCGGACGTCCGGGACGTTGAGGTAGATCACCGACGACGGCGCGCCCCGCTCCAGCAGGAGCCGGACGCCGTCGAGATCGAAAAACAGCAGTCCCGGCGGGTCGAAGACGGCCGCCGGCGCGGTGCCCAGCAAGGCGGAGTAGAACCCGGCCGCGCGGTCAAGGTCCTCGGCATGCTGCGCGATCTGGGTGAGCTTCATCCGGGCTCCTTCAGGCGATCCTGATTGCTTCCTGCCTGACATGGTCACCGGATAGTTCCAGCGGGGCAATACCTGCCAAAAACGGATAGGCTCGGAGCCATGCCTTCCACACCAGACCGTTCCGGAACACGGGCAGTTCCGGCCCACACAGCAGCCGCCGCGGCGGCCGACGTCATTCTCATTCTGACCTTCGCCGCCATTGGCCGCGACGCCCACGCGCGGGGTGAATCCGTGGCCGGCATCCTCTCCACCGCCTGGCCGTTCCTGGCCGGGGCAGCCGTCGCCTGGCTGCTTCTGCGGCTCTGGCGGCGTCCGCTGGCTCTGTGGCCGGCCGGCGTGGCTGTATGGCTTGGCACCGTGGCCGTCGGTATGGCGCTGCGGGCACTCACGGGACAGACGGTGGTCCTGCCGTTTGTGATCGTGGCACTGCTGAGCCTGGCAGTGTTCCTCCTCGGCTACCGCCTCATCGTCGCCATAGTGCTCCGGCTCCGGGCACGCCGCCGCGCCTGACACCGGCCGGGGCTCGCCGGTGTTCGGGCCCCCATATACCGCCCCGCCCATGCATTAGGCTGGCAGCACAGCGCTCAACAGATCCGGAAGGGTTCACAGTGGTCACCGCATTCGTCCTGATCAAGACAGACGCCTCGCGCATCCCCGAAACGGCCGAGGAAATATCCGCCATTGAGGGCATCAGCGAGGTTTACTCCGTGACCGGGGAATGGGACCTGATCGCTGTCGCGCGGGTCGCCCAGCACGAGGACCTCGCGGACGTCATCGCCGACAAACTGTCCAAGGTTCCCGCGGTGGTCCACACCACCACGCACATCGCCTTCCGGGCCTACTCACAGCACGACCTCGACGCCGCGTTCGCGCTGGGGTTCGAGGAATAGTCACCGTCTGATACAAGAACGGAGGGCCATGCACCTGCATGGCCCTCCGTTCTTGTCTGAGACCGCTATTTTGCGTTTTCGGCCCGAGAGAGGCTGACCCACTTCTCGAGGACGGCAGTGGCCGCGCCCGAGCCAATGGATTCCGCCGCCCGGCCCAGGGCAACCTTCATGCGGTCAGTGAGAGGACCATCGGAGCGAAGATCGTAGGCCACCAGGCCCGCCGCGGCGTTCAGCAGGACCGCGTCCCGGACGGGGCCGGTTTCGCCGGCCAGAACATTGCGGACGACGGCGGCATTCGCCTGCGCGTCACCGCCGCGCAGCTGCTCGACGGTCGCCTGACGTATCCCCAGGTCCAAGGGCGAAAAAGTCTGTTCTGCCACTTCGCCGCCGCGGATTTCCCACACGGTCGAGGGGCCTGTGGTGGTCAGTTCGTCCAGGCCGTCACTTCCGCGGAACACCAGGCCACGGCTGCCGCGCCGCGCCAGCACCCCGGCCACCAGCGGCGCCATGCGGGCGTTTGCCACACCCACCGCCGAGGCCTGCACCCGGGCGGGGTTGGTGAGCGGGCCAAGGAAGTTGAAGGCCGTGGGAATCGCGAGTTCACGCCTGGGCACCGCGGTATGCCGGAAGGACGGATGGAACACCTGGGCGAAGCAGAAGGTGATGCCAGCCTCCTCGGCGTTCCGGGCGACGTCGGCAATGGGGAGGTCCAGCCGCACCCCCAGCGCTTCCAGGACGTCCGCGGATCCCGACGACGACGACGCCGCCCGGTTGCCGTGCTTAACCACCTTTGCGCCCGCACCTGCGCAGACGAGTGCGGCCATGGTGGAGATGTTGACGGTGTTAAGTTGGTCACCGCCGGTGCCCACGATGTCCAGTTTTTCACCGGTGATGGAGATGGGATTGGCATGGGACACCATGGCGTCCACGAGGCCTGCGATCTCCTCGACGGTCTCCCCCTTGGCACGCAGCGCCACCAGGAAACCGGCGATCTGGACGGGCGTGGCAGACCCCGACATGATGCTGTCCATGGCCCATCCCGTGCTGTCCGCGCTTAGGTGTTCGCCGTTCAACAGTGCCGAGATGAGGCGCGGCCAGGTGTTGCCTGCCGCCGGTGCCGATACCTGTGAAGTCACCTCCTGATGCTATCGAGGTGCCCGTCGCAAAGACCAATATGAACGGTCCCGGGAACTTTTCCGCGCGATTTCGCGTCTTTGTAGAAAAAGTCTCCGCAAAAGGCGGTTTGCGTTGGGCAAGCCGAAGTTTTACAGACATAATGTCTATGTGACATCTGCGACCCATGCCCCCAGTACCCCTGCGCACCCCACGCTGAACCGCCCGAACATGGTCTCCGTCGGGACCGTCGTCTGGCTCTCCAGCGAGTTGATGTTCTTCGCCGGTCTCTTCGCCATGTACTTCACACTCCGGTCCACCTCCGGCCAGATGTGGGCGGAAGAGACGGCCAAGCTCAACTTCCCCTTTGCGCTCGTTAACACCATCGTCCTCGTGGCAAGTTCCTTCACTTGCCAGATGGGCGTATTCGCCGCCGAAAGGCTCCAGCCGCGACGCAGCGGCGGGCCGCTCCAGTTCACCCGCTGGGGCATGATCGAGTGGTTCACCCTGACCTTCCTCATGGGCGCATTCTTCGTTGCCGGCCAGACCACGGAATACGCCATGCTGGTCTCCGAGCACGTGTCGCTGTCCTCGAACGCCTACGGCTCGGCCTTCTACATGACCACCGGCTTCCACGGCCTGCACGTCATCGGCGGCCTCGTCGCCTTCCTGCTCATCATGGGCCGCGCCTTTGCCGCCAAGAAGTTCGGTCACTTCGAGGCGACCTCGGCCATTGTCACCTCTTACTACTGGCACTTCGTGGACGTCGTGTGGATTGGCCTCTTCCTGGTCATCTACGTCCTCAAGTAGGCCAGGCTTTCTCTCCCTCTTCTCCAAGAGAACGAATTTCAAGAAGCGGCTCACGGAGCCGACGCACGATCGAATAAAGGAACCACCACGTGAAGGCACTCTCGCAGAAGCGACGTCACCCACTGGCAGCAATAGCCCTGCTGTTGATGGGCCTCATCCTCACTGGTGGGCTGTATGCCGTTGCCACCACCGTCAACGAGGCCAAAGCCAGCACTGCAGAGTTCACCGCCAGCGATACCGAGGAAGGCCAGAAGCTCTTCCAAGCTAACTGCGCCACCTGCCACGGCATGGGTGCCAGCGGAACGCAGGACGGTCCCTCACTGGTTGGCGTCGGCGCCGCCGCTGTTGACTTCCAGGTTGGCACCGGACGTATGCCCATGCAGATGAACGGCCCGCAGGCCTACAAGAAGCCGGCCCAGTTCAACGACACCCAGACCCACCAGCTGGCCGCGTATGTAGCCTCGCTGGGTGCAGGCCCGGCCATCCCCGCCGAGGAATACCTGGACGAAAAGGGTGACGCCGCCAAGGGTGGCGAGCTGTTCCGCACGAACTGCGCCATGTGCCACAACGCTGCGGCTGCCGGCGGTGCACTGACCCGCGGCAAGTTCGCCCCGGCGCTGGCCGATGTCACCGGCAAGCACATTTACGAAGCCATGGCCACCGGTCCGCAGAACATGCCGGTGTTCAGCGACTCGAACATCACCCCTGAGGGCAAGCGCGACATCATCACCTTCCTGAAGCAGATCGAAGCCAACGGCTCCCCGGGCGGCGCAGACCTGGGCGCCCTGGGCCCCGTTTCAGAAGGCCTGTTCGTATGGATCGCCGGCCTCGGCGTCATCATCGCCTTCACGATCTGGCTGACGTCCCGCACGTCCTAGCCAATCCGGCACAAAAGAATGTCCTGCTGATCACTCAGCAGGTTTGGAACTGAACATAAACTCGGCAAACGCCGAGACGAGAGAAGGATGAGGCGAATCATGGGCAACCATAGTGACGGCAGTCCGAACCACTCGGGCACCGTAGCTACGGCTGGTCAGCATGAGGTGGAGAAATTCCAGGATCCTGGAATTCCCCCGCACCGCTTGCGCCTGGCTGACACGGACCCGAAGGCCGCCAAGCGGGCAGAACGGCAGGTTGCTGCGCTGTTCGCAATCTCAGTCGTTGGCACCATCATCTTCCTGGTGGCGTACTTCGCCATCGACCTGGGAGACGACTCCAGCGTTGCGACGATCCGGCTGCAGAATGCGCTGCTCGGAATCGGTACGGCATTTGCCATGCTCGGCATCGGCACCGGCATTGTCCACTGGGCCAAGGCCCTCATGCCGGACCACGAAGTCTCCGAGGAACGCCACGCGATCCGCACAGAGGATGACCGCCAGGCTGCCGTCCGCATTGTCGACGACATCGTGGAGGAAACGGGCATCAAGCGCCGTCCCCTCATCCGGAACACCCTGCTTGGCGCCGTGGCGCTGGCACCCCTGCCGGCCCTGGCCATCTTCGGTGACCTCGGACCCCGCCCGGACGACAAGCTGGCACACACCATGTGGGCCCCGACGGACGGCAAGCTCAAGCGCCTCACCCGCGACCCCGACGGAACCCCGATCAAGGCTTCGGACGTCACCATCGGTTCCGCCTTCCACGTCATCCCGGAAGGCCTCAACGAACTGCACGAGGGCAAGCTCAACGAGAAGGCCAAGGCCGTCGTCCTGCTGATGCGCCTCAACCCGCAGGACCTCCACATCTCTGAGGGCCGCGAAAACTGGAGCTACAACGGCATCGTTGCGTACTCCAAGATCTGCACCCACGTCGGTTGCCCTGTTGCCCTTTACGAGCAGCAGACGCACCACCTGCTGTGCCCGTGCCACCAGTCAACCTTCGACCTGACCCAGGAATGCAAGGTTATCTTCGGCCCGGCCAGCCGCCCGCTCCCCCAACTGCCCATCGCAGTTGACGATGAGGGCTACCTGGTCGCCACCAGCGACTTCAAAGAACCTGTAGGACCAAGTTACTGGGAGCGTGATGAGCATGAGCGCAGCGTCAACAGCTGAAGCCCCCGCCTACGTAGCCAACACCAAAGTCGGACGCTTCACTGACTTCGTCGACGAGCGCGTCGGTGGATCGGGCATCCTCCGCGAATTCGGCCGCAAGGTATTCCCGGACCACTGGTCCTTCATGTTTGGCGAGGTGGCGCTGTACTCCTTCGTCATCCTGCTCATGTCAGGCACGTTCCTGACGTTCTTCTTCGATCCGTCCATGGCGGAGACGCACTACGCGGGCTCGTACACGCCGCTGAAGAACGTTGAAATGTCCGTCGCCTACAGCTCTTCGCTGGACATCTCCTTCGACGTCCGCGGCGGCCTCTTCATGCGCCAGGTCCACCACTGGGCAGCACTGCTGTTCGTGGCCTCCGTGGCAGTGCACATGCTCCGTGTGTTCTTCACCGGCGCATTCCGCAAGCCCCGTGAAATGAACTGGGTGGTGGGCGGCGTCCTGCTGATCCTGGCCATGGCTGCCGGCTTCACCGGTTACTCCCTCCCCGATGACCTGCTGTCCGGTAACGGCCTGCGCATCATCGACGGCGTGATCAAGTCGATCCCCGTGATCGGCACCTACATCTCGTTCTTCCTCTTCGGTGGCGAGTTCCCGGGCACGGTCATCATCAGCCGCCTCTACACGCTGCACATCCTGCTCGTGCCGGCACTGATCCTGCTCATGATCGTCATCCACCTCTTCATGGTGGTTGTCCACAAGCACACGCAGTACCCCGGCCCGGGCCGCAACGACCACAACGTCGTTGGCTACCCGCTGGGCCCGGTCTACGCTGCGAAGGCCGGTGGCTTCTTCTTCATCGTGTTCGGTGTCGTCGCCCTCATGGCTGCGTTCTTCACGATCAACCCGATCTGGAACTACGGCCCGTACGACCCCTCCCCCGTGTCCGCAGGCACCCAGCCTGACTGGTACATCGGCTGGGTTGACGGCGCGCTGCGCCTGATGCCCGGTGTGGTCAGCGGCTTCCACTTCGAATACATCATCTTCGGCCACTACCTGACGCTGAACGTGCTGCTCCCGGCACTCGTTCCGGCAGGCGCAGTGTTCACCGTGCTGTTCACCTACCCGTGGATCGAACGCTGGATCACCAAGGACAACCGTGAGCACCACGTCCTGGACCGCCCCCGCAACGCTCCCACGCGTACGGCCATCGGCATGGCAGGCTTCACGTTCTACTGCGTCATGTGGGCCGCGGCCAGCTCCGACCTCATTGCCACGCACTTCCACGTGGCACTGAACGACGTCACGTACTGGCTGCGTGCGCTGTTCTTCCTCGGACCGGTCATCGCGTTCGTCGTCACCAAGCGCGTCGCCCTGGCCCTGCAGCGCAAGGACCGCGAAATCGCCCTCCACGGCCGCGAGACCGGACGCATCGTCCGCCTCCCGCACGGCGAGTTCATTGAGGTGCACGCACCGCTCGACGAGTACAAGCGCTACAAGCTCGTAGGCTTCGAGTCGCTCGCACCGCTTCCCGCCCAGCCGAACGAACACGGTGTGGTGACCCGTAAGGAAAACCGCCGCGCCAAGCTCTCCCGCTGGTTCTTCGAGGACCGGGTTGCCCCGGCAACGCCCGCTGAGCTGGAAGCCGGCCACGGCCACCACGAAGCAGTCGAAGCCGGCGAGGGACAGAAGACCCTGAGCCACTAAACAGCCCAGCGTCTCCACCCAGCTTCACCAGAAAGGCCCGGTCCATCAGGACCGGGCCTTTCTGTATGCGGATGGTGATTGCGAACAGAAGCGCTGCGTCAGCGATTCAGCAAGGAGGCTACTGCTGCCGGTACCCCGACGCGTAGTTGCGTGTAGGCCGGACGCCGGGCCGCTGCAGTGGCACCCACAGCTTGTACCGGTCGGCCCGGTAGTAGGACACGGAGTAGTCCACCATGGCCCGTGCAACGAAGGCATGCCGCTGGATTTTCAGCAGGGGCGCACCGATTTCCACGTTGAGCAGGCGGGCGGTGGAGGGCGAGGCCGCCGTGGCCTCGATCATGTCCTCGCCCCATTCCATGACCAGGCCGAACTGCTCGCTCAGGACGTTGTACAGGGACGTGGGCGGCTCGCCGTCGAGCAGCCCAGGTACCCGGTGGGCGGGGATGAAGTTCTCATCCACGCTCATTGGCTCGTTATCGGCCAGCAGAAGGCGCCGGAAGCGGACCAGGGGTGTTCCCTCCTCCAGCTGCAATTCGCGGGCCAGGAAGGCGCTGGCGGCGATCTGCTCAAAGCTCAGCACCTTCGCAGCCGGCACCATGCCGCGGCGCTGCATTTCCTCACTGTAGGAGGTCAGCTTGACCTGCAGGTCCAGCTTGGGTTTCCGGACGAAGGTGCCCAAACCGACCACCCGTTCGATGACCTCCTCCCCCACCAGGGCGTCGATGGCCTGCCGCACGGTCATCCGGGCCAGCCCGAAACGCTCCGCGAGGTCCCGCTCGGAGGGCAGCGCGGATCCCGGCGGGCAGGACGTTGCAATGTAGGTCCTGAGGATCTCGCGGAGCTGGACGTAGATTGGCGTCCCGCTGGTCCTGTCGATTTCGCCGGCAATACCGGCCACGTTAGCGGCCACAGCGGCCGCTCCTGTACTGCATGCTCACAGTTCAAGGGTAAGCCAAGACAGCCACAGGTCTAGACCAGACCTGGCCGCTGCAATTTGTCTTCCCAGAGGCCAGATATTCTTAAGGACGAACAAAATATTAAGACGACGGCGGCTTTCCCCCCCAATGTGCCAGCCCGTCCACGACGAAGGAGTCCAGTTGCCCGTTCGTAAGGCAATAGTTTCTGCGGCCATAGGCCTGCACGCCCGGCCGGCAGCGGTGTTCGTCCGCGCGGTCACGGAGACAGGGTTACCGGTGACCATCCGCAAGGACGGCATTGACGCCGTCGACGCCCGTTCCCTGCTCGAGGTCATGACTGCCGACTTCAACTTCGGCTGCGAGGTGGAGCTTGCCGTCAAAGAATCGTCCCTCCCCGCCGGCAGTAGCCTGGGCGAAGCCGAGGCCGCCCTCACGGGACTCGTTGAGCTGCTCGACTCGCAGAAGGCCAGCTAAAGGCAGGCTTTACACAAGGAACGACGGCGGGCCCCACCAGAAAGGTGGGGCCCGCCGTCGGTTTATAAGACTGAGCTTTGTGGTACATATCTCAGTGGCACAATGCCACAAGTGTGGGGGGTCTA